>DAPKRP010000461.1:0-3711 GCA_031800515.1 Polyangiaceae bacterium LLY-WYZ-14_1
TTCGGGCTCTTCCTGGGGCTCCTCCTGGTCGCCTGTCCGGCCCGGGGCCGAGCCCAGTTGTCGGACAGCCGGACCCTGTTCATCGGCGAGGGCGCCCAGGGGTTGGCCACCGCCTATACCGCCGTCGCCGACGGACCCACCGCGGCGTTTCACAACCCGGCGGGGCTGGCGAGCGCTCGCAGCACCTCCCTATCGAGCTCCCTGACCCTGTTGAACGTGGATCGATTGGTGATCGACGGGGGCTTCGGGAGCCCCGGCGGGGTCCGGGACCTCGATAGCGGCACCGGGTTCGACTTCCCCTTCTCCATCGGCTTCAACGCGAAGCTCGGTCCGGAGGACGACCCCGCCGAACGTCGCAACAGCCTGGCGTTCACCACGTTCTCGCCGCTCCGCCGCAGCCTGCGCTTCGACGTCCAGGTCGACGCCGGAGGGGCCGTCGACCAGCTCCGGGTGGACCGACGGGACACGGCGACCTGGTACGGCCTTTCCTACGCGCGGCGCCTCACGGACCGCTGGTCCGCCGGGGCGAGCGTCTTCGTCGCCTCCCGTACCGTCGAGCACGTCGAGTCCCAGACCGCCTTCGTCGATGGCGGCCCCCCTCGGGACGACGGGACCTTCACCGAGAGCGTCATCGACGCCCGGGACAACCGCACCCGGGTAACCGCGCGGCACCTCCTCGCTCGCCTGGGCGTTCTCTGGCAGGCGACGCCACGGCTCCGGCTCGGGGCCATGTTGCAGCCACCGGGCATCCCGGTGGGGGGCGACGGCGAGGTGCGTACCCTGCAGGTGGAGAGCGACCTCACCACGGACCCGCCCGGGGCCCGCCGCCAACAACTCCGCCAGACCGGGCTGTCCGCGAGCCTGCCGATTCCCTGGGAGCTCCGGATCGGGACCCGATACCTCGTCGAGGATGAGACCACCCTGGTCGTCGACGCGGGACTGACCGGCTGGCAGCGGCGGATCGACCTGGTGGACCTGCCCGCGGAACGGCAGCCCGGCGTCGACGGCGCGGACCCGCTGAGCGACCAGAGCATCGTCGGGTTCTTCCTCCCCCGACGGTTCACCCAGCGCGCGGCGGCCAACTTCGCCGTCGGCATGAGCGGCAAGGTGCGCCCCCGCGTCCCGATCCGCGGCGGGTTGTTCTTCGAGTCCCCAACCGCGGGGCCGGTGCCGGAGTCGAGCGACCGATACGCCCCGATCCGCTTTTGGACCGTGGGCGCGTCCATCGGCGTGGGTTTCCGGAACCGCCTCATCGACCTGGATCTAGGGCTCGTCGCCCAGCTCGGATTCGGCGAGGCCTCCGGTCTCGACCCGAACCGGCCCGACCCGGGCGCCCCCGGCTATGTCCGCCGAGATGCCCGACGCTTTGGCTTCCTGGTCTTCCTGGGCGGCTACAAGGCGACCGCGAGCCGCCTCGCGGAAGCGGCCTATGAGCAGGTGCTCGGCGGGGAGATGACCGGGGAAGACCCCGGTGACGGAGCGGGAGACGACGACGAAGACCGAGAGGGTCGGTCGAAATAACCGACCCTCTGAGAGGCCCCCGTTGGCGGTGCCGACGTCGAGGCCGACGGGCAGCGTGAGCGCAGCTCAGGTAGCGCCCATCCGAAGCACCCGGCCGGGGCGGGCCCCGGTGGGGACGCCGTGCTCCTGCACGACCTGGCCGTTGCACACCGTGGCTCGGTAGCCGGTCGCCTCCTGGAGGAAGCGCTTGCCGCCGGCGGGGAGGTCCCGCACCAGGCGGGGGCGGCCGAGAAAGAGGCCTTCCGGGTCGATCACGTTCAGGTCTGCCCGGAGACCAGGGGCGATCCGACCCCGGTCGGAGAGCCCGAGGTGGCGCGCCGGGATCCCGGTCAGCAGCGCCACGGCCCGTTCCACGGAAAGCCGCGGGCCCCGGCTCCGGTCCCGGACCCAGTGGGTCAGGAGGGTGGTCGGGAAGCTGGCGTCGCAGATGGTGCCGACGTGGGCGCCACCGTCGCTCAGCCCCGCCATCGCCAGGGGATGGGACAGCATCTCTCGAAGGGGCTCGAGGGAGTGGCCGCAGTAGTTGAACAGGGGAAAGTAGAGGAGCTCCTGGCCTTGGTCCTCCAAGAGGGCGTCGTAGATGGCCTCGAGGGGGCTCACCCCGCGCTCGAGGGCGCGCCCGAACAGGGACGCTTCCTTCGGCGGCTCGTAGTCCGGCACGCGGCCCACGGGGAAGAGCCGCATGCTCACGAAGTCCAGGTTGGCGAGGAGCTGGTCGGCGAGGGGGGGAAGCGCGCTGCCGTCGCCGGCGACGGGCTCGCTCGTCTCAGAAAGCAGCCGCGCCTTCACCTCCGGCCTTCGAAGGTGAGCGACCCGCTCCGGAAGCGGCCGGCTCGCGACTTCCTTGTAGGAGGGGAATCCCATGAAGGGATGGAAGGTCGCGTCGAGGCCGAGGAGGATGCCGATGGGCCGGGCCGCCACCTGCACCCGGACCGTCGTGCCCTCCCGGCTGGCCGCCTCCGCCCGCTCGAGCACGGCACGCCACTGGTCCGGCGCCTGGTCCCGCTGGAGCAGGGACAGGGAAAGCGGGTGACCGCCGGAGGCTCGAGCCATGGCCAACAGGAGCTCGAGCTCGTCGTCGAAGCGGCTCGGGTCCCGGAGCACGTCGAAGTCGCTGACCGCCTGGAGCACCCCGTGGCCGACGCCCCGAAAGGCGTCCGCGATGCCGGTGAGCTCCCGCCGGGTCGCCTCGCTCGCCGGGGTGGGGTCCCCGTCCGCCGTGCGATGGTTGTCCGTCCGGCCGGTGGAAAATCCGACGGCGCCCGCCTCGAGGGCCTCCCGGCAGAGCATCCGCATTCGGGCGACGTCATCCTCGGTGGCCGGCTCGTCGGCGAGGGCGCGTTCCCCCATGACGAAGACCCGAAGCGCGTCGTGGGGAACCTGGACTCCGAGGTCCATCGTCCGGGGAAGGACGTCCAAGGCGTCGAGGTATTCCGGCAGCGTCCGCCAACCCCAGGTGAGCCCTTCCGAAAGAGCGCTTCCCGGGATGTCCTCGACCCCTTCCATCAGCCGGATGAGCCGCTCCCGATCGTCCTCCCGGACAGGGGCGAAGCCAACGCCGCAGTTGCCCATCACCGCGGTGGTGACCCCGTGCCGGGAGGATGGGGCCAGCTCCGGGTCCCAGCTGGCCTGGCCATCGTAGTGGGTGTGGACGTCGACGAAGCCGGGGGTCACCCAGGCCCCGTCCGCGTCGAGGGTCCGCCGGGCGGGGTCCGGGCACTGGCCAACGGCGACGATGCGACCATCCCGGATCGACAGGTCGCCGCGCACCGGCGGCCGGCCCGAGCCGTCGACGAGGGTTCCCCCGATGATCTTCATGTCGTCCATGGAGTCAGGATGGCCCGGGGGGCCGGCGTCGCCAAAACGCGGACAGACCGAGCCCGGTGATGAGATGCCAGACCCCCCAGCCGGCGGTCACGAGGGCCGCGCCGCCGAGCCCGGCGAACTGCTGGAGAAGCAGCACCAACCCGAGCCCCGAGTTCTGGATGCCGACCTCGATGGTCAGGGCGCGACGGGCCCGGTCGTCGAACCCAGGTCCGAGTCGCCCTCCGAGCCAGCCGAGCCCCAGAGCGAGGGCGTTGTGGCCGACCACGATGGGCATCACGACGGCCCCGAAGGTCCCCAGGTAGGCCCCATTCGCCGCCACCGCACCGAGCACGAAGACCCCCAGGGCCGCGAAGGAGGCGATGC
>DAPKRP010000462.1:0-5066 GCA_031800515.1 Polyangiaceae bacterium LLY-WYZ-14_1
CCCGACGAAGGCTCCGATCCTCGCCTTCGAGGGGGTGACCTTCGGCTACGACCCCGCCCACCCGGTGCTCCACGAGGTGTCCTTCACCGTCGACCCGGGGGAGACCATCGCCCTCGTGGGCGCCACCGGCGCGGGCAAGACCACGGTCACCTCCCTGCTCCTTCGCCTCTACGAGCACCAAGAAGGCCGCATTCTCTTTCGGGGGCAGGACGTCCGGGCGACCCCGGGACCGGAGCTGCGGCGCCGCTTCGCCGTCGTTCCCCAGGACGTATTCCTCTTTTCCGGCACCCTTCTCGAGAACATCGCCCTCGAGGCCTCCCCGGACCGGGCCGCCGCCCAGGCCGCCCTGGACCGGGTCGGTGCGACGGAGCTCGTCGCGGATCGGGGCGGCCTCGAGGCCCGGGTGGAGGAGCGCGGGCGGAACTTCAGCGCCGGCGAACGCCAGCTCGTCGCCTTCGCGCGGGCGCTCTACCGGTCCCCCGACGTGCTGATCCTCGACGAGGCGACCGCCAACGTCGACACGGAGACGGAGGCGCGCCTTCAGTCCGCCGTCCAGGCCGTGACCCAGGACCGCACCTCCTTGGTGATCGCGCATCGCCTGTCGACGGTGCGGGACGCGGACCGGATCTTCGTCTTCCACCGAGGGCGCCTGGTGGAAAGCGGTCCCCATGAGGCGCTCTGCGCGCAGGGTGGGATCTACGCCAAGCTCGTCGCCCTCCAGTTCGCGGACCCGGCCAGTCGGGGGCCGGAGGCGTCCCCGACGCCGGCACGGTAGACCTCTCGGAGGTGGTCGAGGGTCCCGTCGATTTCGGACGCTACGAGCTCACCGAGCTGCTCGCCCGGGGGGGGATGGCGGAGCTCTACCGGGCGAGAGCCCGGGGACTCTCGGGCTTCGAGAAGGTGCTGGTCATCAAGCGGATCCTGCCCGAGCTCGTCGACAATCCGCGCTTCGTCGACATGTTCGTCAACGAAGCGAAGATCGCCGTCTCCTTATCCCATCCGAACATCGTTCAGGTGTTCGATCTGGGAGAAGAAGAAGGGACGACCTTCATCGCGATGGAATACGTCCCGGGCACCGACCTCGGGATCGTGATCGAGCGGTTGCGGGGGCTCGGTCGCCGCATGCCCTGGCCCCTCGCCGCCTTCGTCGGCGCGGAGGTCGCGAAGGCCCTCGATTACGCCCACCGCCGGCGGGACGATTCCCTGGAACCGCTCCGGATCGTGCATCGGGACGTCTCGCCCCAGAACGTGCTCCTCGGATGGGAGGGGGAGGTGAAGCTCACCGACTTCGGAGTCGCCAAGGCGCGACTCGCGGCCCAGGAGGTCACCGACGTCGGCATGGTGAAGGGCAAATACGCCTACATGGCCCCAGAGCAGGCGAACGGGGGTGACGTCGACCATCGCGCCGACCTGTTCAGCCTGGGGGCTCTGCTCTACGAGGCCATCGCAGGCCGGAACCCCTTCGTCGGCCGGAGCACCTACGAGACGCTGCGTCGGGTGCGCCGCGGTCTCGCGCCTCCTCTGGCGACGATGGCGCCGGACCTCCCGGAGGACCTCGCCACCCTGGTTGACGAGATGCTGCACCCCCGACCGGAACGTCGGCCCCCGAGCGCGGGCCGCTTCTTCGAGGCGTGGACGCGGCGACTCCACCAGCAAGGGGTTCGGGTCGGGAGCTCGGACCTCGCCGCGTTCCTCGCCGCCCTGGCGGAGCAAAAGGTGTTCGAGGCGGGGACCTCCCACCACGGCCCGTCACCGGAGGAGACCACCCGGCCAGGACGGAGCCAACGCCCGGCGGCGGGCCTTGGAGAAGACCCGCCCCGCCGCGCCGAAGGGGAGGGCGGAGCCGGTGCCCCCGGCCGGCGGCCGCTGCCCCCGGTGACCCGGGCCACGCCACGTTCCGCCTCCGGAAACGACCCGCCCGACGCGGCGCTGCTCGCCCGGAGGGTCGACGGAATGCTGTCCTCCGGGGAGCACACGGAGGCCCTCGCCACCCTGGCGCGGCTCATCGGCCCCGCCGGCCCCGGCGCCCGTTCCGCCGCGGGGGAGCTGCTCCGGGCCCGGGCGTTGGTCGCCTGCCGGCGCTTTCCCGACGCCGAAGCGTCCCTGGCGGAGGCCGCCGCCCTGGCCCGGAGCGACCCGTCTCCGGCGGTCGACGACGGCACCCAGCACGAGCTCCGCCTCGTCGCCGCGGAGCTCGACCTCGGCCGCGGCCGCCCGCGGGCGAGCCGGAGGGCCCTCGAAGGGTTGTCCATCGACCCGGAACGGCAACCCCGCCTCGAAGCCCGACGGCTCCTCGCCCTGGCGGAGGCGGCCGTGATGGTCGGCGACGACGAGGCCGCCGAAGGGCACCTCCACGCCCACGCCGCCCTCGTCGACCGGGGTCGCCGGATACCGCCGTCGGAGCTCGCCGCCGCCCGCCTCGCGCGGGAGGGGGTCGCCTTTCTGGTCCACCTCCACCGGGGTCGCCTGGGACTGGCGACGTCGACGGCCGAGCGGGGTATCGAAGACGCCTGGGCCCTCGACCGGCGATACGACGCCCTGCGCTTCGCCCACCACCTCGGGGAGCTCCACCTCCGAACCGGGGGAGACCGCCGGGCTTTCGGCTACCTACGGACGAGCTACGAGCTCGCCCGGGAGGCGGGGCTCGGGGCGCTGGAATGGGCGAACCTCCGCGCCCTGGGCTGTTTGGACGCGGTTCGTTTCCAGGCCGACGAAGGCCGGGCTCAGATCCTCCGCGCCGTGGACGACGCCCAGGGTCGGGAAGACCGGGTCGAAGAGGTGGCAGGCTGGACCTCCGGCGGCCACGCGGCCTATGCCCTGGGCCGACCGGAGGAAGCGGCGACTCTCTTCGCCGCGGCCCGCGACCGCGCCGAGGCCCAGGGCCTGGCCCGGGCGGGGGCCGCCGCGGCACGGGCCCTCGACGACCTGCAGGCCGGTCGGCCCCCGAACTTCGATTGGTGAGCCGCGGGGCGCGCCGGCCCCGGGATTCCCCTGCCGCCGCGTCAGTCCGCCGGCTGGCCGCCGGCCGGGTCCAGGGTCGCCTCGTCCGCGGCGCCCTCGTCGGCATCTTCGGCAGCTTCGTCTTCGTCCGGGGCCGCCGCGCCCAGGCCGTCGTCGTCGGCACCGTCCCCGGCGGATGGGGTGGCCCCGTCGTCCGCCGCGTCCTCGCTGGGGGGCACGCTCATCTCCGCGGGCTCGGGCTCGCTGGCCGGTTCCCCGTCGATCGCGGCCCCCCGAGCCGCCTCCCGGGCGGCCACGTCCTGGGCCGCCCGTTCCAGGGACTTTTCGCTGCCCGAGGACATGTAGGCGAGGGTCGCCGAGAGCACCATGAACAGGGCGGCGCAGACCGCGGTCAGCCGGGTGAGGAAGTTGCCGGCGCCGGCCCCGCCGAAGACCGTCTGGCTGCCGCCGCCGCCGAGGGCGGATCCCAGACCGCCGCCCTTGCCCGGCTGGAGCAGCACGACGGCGATGAGGAAGAAGCAGACCAGGGTGTAGACGATCGCGAGGAACGTGAACATGGCGGCATCATCCCGCTCTGCGGCTGGTCGGCTGGAGGCCAACCCGGCGGCGGGCCCGGGACCCTAGCAGTCCCGCTCCGGGCCAGCCAGAGCGCCGATGAGGTTCTGGGAACGCCCCGCCCGTACCGGACGTCAGCCAGGGGTCGGGGCGGCGTCCACCGCCTGGGCGGCGGCGGCTTCCACGATGGCCAGGAACGAGCCGGCATCGAGGGACGCCCCGCCGACCAGGGCCCCGTCGATGTCCGGCTGGGCGAAGAGCTCCGGGCAGTTGGTTGGTTTGACGCTTCCCCCGTAGAGGATCCGCGTGCTCCCGGCGGCTTGGTCCCCGAAGAGCTCGCCGAGGGCCTGGCGGATCGCCTGATGCACCGCCTGGGCGTCGGCGGGCGCCGCGCTCCGGCCGGTCCCGATGGCCCAGACGGGTTCGTAGGCGATGACGAAGGGGACGGCCCCGCCGTCCGCCGGGACGGTGGCCCCGTCGAGGGCGGCCCGCAGCTGCCCGAGGACGACGGCCTCCGTCCGGCCCGCCTCCCGCTCTTCCAGCGTCTCGCCGATGCAGACGATGGGCTCGAGTCCTTCGCCGACGAGCGCTTCCCGCTTGCGGCGCACGTCGTCGTCGGTCTCCTGGAAGAGCTGGCGCCGTTCCGAGTGGCCGACGATCCCGTAGCGGCAGCCGGCGGCGCGCAGCAGGGGTGGGCTGACCTCCCCGGTGAAGGCGCCCTTCGGCTCCCAGTGGGTGTCCTGGGCGCCCACGGCGACCGGCGAGCCATCGAGCACGGTGGCGCAGGCGTGGAGCGCGAGGAAGGTCGGGGCGACGACGACGTCCGTCCGCTGCGATAGCGCCGGCCGGGCGGCGAGGCCGTCGGCGAGGGCTCGGACGAGAGCGATGGACTCGTCCACGGTGCAGTGGAGCTTCCAGTTGCCCGCGACGAGGGGCCTTCGGCGAGGGGGAGCTCCGTCCGGCGGGCCCGCCGTCACCGGAGCGCCTCGACGCCGGGAAGCTTCCGTCCTTCGAGATATTCGAGGGAGGCGCCGCCCCCGGTGGAGACGTGCCCGAACTGGGCGTAGAGACCAGCCTGCTGGACCGCCGCGACGCTGTCGCCGCCGCCCACGACGCTGAAACCGGGGGCCCGGGAGAGGGCGCGGGCGACGCCCAAGGTGCCCTCGGCGAAGGGGGGCTTTTCGAAGACCCCCATGGGTCCGTTCCAGAAGACGGACCGCGCGCTCGCCGCCCGTTCTTCGAAGCGGGCGACCGTCGCCGGACCGATGTCGACCGCCATCCGGCCCTCCGGCACCCCGTCGTCGACGGCGATGGTCTGACCTCCCGGCGCGTCCAGACCGTCCGCGACCACCAGATCGACGGGGAGCTCGATGGCGGCGCCGCGTTCTTCCGCCTTGGCCAGGATGCTGCGGGCGAGGGCGAGCTTGTCCTCTTCGACCTTGCTCGCGCCGACCTGGGCCCCGCGAGCAGCGAGGAAGGTGTTGGCCATGGCCCCTCCGACCAACAGCGCGTCGATCCGGGGCAGAAGGGCTTCGAGGACGCCGATCTTG
>DAPKRP010000463.1:0-3502 GCA_031800515.1 Polyangiaceae bacterium LLY-WYZ-14_1
TGCCGCCCTTCGCGATGTCGTTGTACGAGATCGCAGCGCCGCCGTACTTGTCCGACAGCACCTTGGTCAGCGCCGCCGTCAGCGTGGTCTTGCCGTGGTCGATGTGCCCGATGGTCCCGACGTTGACGTGGGGCTTGGTCCTGACGAACTTTTCCTTGGCCATCGAAGTCTCCAGGCACCCGTCCCGAGGACGGGTCGATGGGCGCGCCTACGAGGCGCCCGGTGCGGTCGGTGTTGGCTTGGGTGGGAAGGGGCTGCTTGGACAGCTAGGTCGTCGGGACTGGCTCCCGACTGGAGCCCAGGATGAGATTTGAACTCACGACCTCCTCCTTACCAAGGAGGTGCTCTACCACTGAGCTACCTGGGCGGAATGTGCTGGTTGGGGCGGAACGTGCGGACTGGCGTGGCGTGCTGGCTGGGCGGAAGCCCGGGCGACAGTTGGAGCGGGAGACCGGGTTCGAACCGGCGACGTTCAGCTTGGAAGGCTGACGCTCTACCAACTGAGCTACTCCCGCAGACGAGGACCCCGTTCGGGACGGCGCCCTCGAAGCTCGTGCTCTCGACCGTCCCCGCCCCAGGGGGCAAGGCGGCCGCCGGCGGTCGGAGCCGGTGGAGGGTACTGGATTCGAACCAGTGTAGGCATAAGCCGGCAGATTTACAGTCTGCTCCCTTTGGCCGCTCGGGCAACCCTCCGGAATCATGGCAACTTTCAGCGAACAAAGCGGTTCCGGGTCATCCCCGGGGCCGACCCCGGAGGGCGACCCGTGCGAGCTGGCGATGGGATTCGAACCCGCAACCCCCTGCTTACAAGGCAGGTGCTCTACCAGTTGAGCTACGCCAGCGACGTTGTCGGACCCCACGACGGCTGGCTCGGGCGGTTGCTGATCCACCGGCCAGCCGAGGTCGGGCTGCCGACCGCCCCGTTCCTCCAGGTGACTCCGCCCGACGCCGGGGCCCGGCCGACGGCTCCGGCTCCTGTTCCATCGGTCGGGGAGTCGGAGACGGGGACGGTCGACCAGCGGGACGGACGGGGCCACCCCGATTCACAGGGGCGCGTTATCTACGCCCCTCCGAGGAAGGTGTCAAGCTGGATCCCGGGGGCGTGCTGCCGGGCCCCTCCGAGGCCCCCGGCGCGCCGGACGAGCCTTGGTCCGGCGGGGTCGGTTCCAAGGCCCGCAGTCCCTCGGGGCCCTCCGGCTGGTCCAGCAGCCGGGAGCGGGCGAGCTCCAGATCCTGCCGCGCCTGGAGCGCCCACTCGCTCTGGACGCCGGTGCGTTCGACCATGAGCAGGGTGCTCTCCCAGAAGCGGATCGCGTGGCGGATGAGCGGCTTGACCACCCGCGCCAGGGTCGTGCGGTACTCCTGCCGGAAGGCGGTCCGCTCCTCGCTGGACATCTCGGATTCCGGCTCCGGTACCGGTGACGACGTGATCACGGTCCAGAAGGCGTCATACATCGCGCCGATCCGGTAGCCGGAGGCGGCGGCCCAGTGGGGGTTCCCGAATCGGATCGCCCGGTTGTAGGCCTGCTGGGCATCGAGAATGGCCTGGGCGCGACGTTCCAGGGCGTCGTGCTGCTCGCTGGCGGAGGCGTCCGGCAGCCGGATCTCTTCGGCTTCGAGGCGCAGGGTCTCGGCCCAGACGAAGGCGGCGGCGGAGATGAAGTAGTCGTCCCGCGGTCGCTCTTCCTCCGGCTGACCGCGAAAATAGGCGACCGTGCTCTCGCCCTCCTTTCGGGCGTCGTCCAGCCTTCCCAGGCCGAGAAGGGCCTGGGCCCGGCGGCTCATCGCCTCGATCCGCTCGGCCACCTCGAGGTCTTCGTCTCGAAGGAGCAGGTCCGCCATCCCGAGGGCGTCTTCCCAGCGCTCGAGCTCGATGTAGATCGCGGTGACCACGAAGCGCGCGTCCCGGACATCCGGAGAATCCGGGCGCATCTCGAACAGCCGCTCGAAGCGCGCGGCGGCGGCGGCCAGGTCCCCCTGGTCCCGGGCGCAGAGCCCGGCGTTGTAGAGCGCCGGTGAGACCCAGCGGCTCGCCGGGAACTCGTCCGCCACCCGGTCGTAGGCCGAGATGGCCTCGCCGCATCGGCCCTGGTTCATCAGGTCGACGCCCCGGAGAAAGAGCCCCTCGGCGTCGTAGCTTTCGAAGGAGAGCTCCCCATCGTCGTCCCGGCTGGCGACGATGCGCATCTCCTCCATGTCGATGACCTCGGCGTTCTCGGGACCGGTCTGGGGCCGCGGGGAGGCCCCGCCGCACCCCTGCGCCGTCCAGGCCGCCGGCAGGGTGAGGATCAGCGCCCAGAGCCCTCGCCGGGGACGCGAGGGTCGGGGGGCAGCCCGGTCGGGATGCGGGCGGCGGCGGACAGACAGCGCCCGCCGGGGACCGACCGCCGGGGCGGATCGAGGAACGGTCCGGCGGCGCGGGTGGGACGACATCACGACAAGAGGACAACGACCGCTCCCCGGGGTTCCTCAGGCACCCGGGGCGCGGCCTGAAGCAGGCATACCCCCAGGACTCCCGGCGTCCACCGACCGGCCCGCGAGCGCAACAGCTGTGACGCTGACCGTAACAGCGTCACACCGGGGAACGCGGGGTTCGGGTGACGCCCAGGCCGGCGAGGGGGCCGGACCAGAACCCGCTAAACATACGACATTAGAAGGAAAACGTCGGTACGACGGGTCGCCCGCGGCGCTGGCACATCGGCTGCAGAAGAGGGCGGCAGCAGCGACGACGCGCCACCGACCCACCGAGGAGACCACCACCGTGCCCACCACCGTCCCGATGAGCCCGAGCCCCGCCGCACCCCCGAGCCCAACCACGCGCCCGGAGGAGTGGAGCGACGAGACCCTCGTCGCCCGGCTGCTCGACCGGGACGACACGGCCTGGCGGGAGTTCCACCGGCGCTTCGACCGGCTGATCTATCGATGCATTCACAACGTCACCCGGCGCTTCCGGTCGGTGATCGCACCGGAGGACGTCCAGGAGATTCGCGCGAACCTGCTGGTCGAGCTCACCGCCCGAGAGATGAAGAAGCTTCGGTGGTTCGACCCGGCCCGGGGCCAGCGTCTGAGCAGCTGGATCGGGATGCTCGCGACGAACGCAGCGTGGGACTATCTCCGGAGCCTCTCCCGGCGGCCCCCGAACTGCGGGCTCGTCGAGGCGACGGACCTCGGCGACCCCCGCCCGGACCCCGCGGATCGCCTCCTCGAGCGGGAGAAGTGGGCGCTCGTCAACGCGTCCCTGGCCCGCCTGTCGCCGAGCGACCGCCGCTTCGTCCGCTTGTTCTACGTCGACGGGCTCTCCCCGAGCGAGATCGCCGAGACGCTCCAGATCTCCATCAAGACGGTCTACACCCGGAAGCACAAGATCCGCGGGCGGCTCGCCGCCGCCCTGGAGAGCGAGCAGGCCGCCTTCCTCGCCGCCGCCTGAAGAGGGTGTTGAGGAATCCCTCGTGAGGGGATCGGGAGGGGGGTGTTGTCCTGCGGCGTTCCAACCGACCGAGAC
>DAPKRP010000464.1:0-4035 GCA_031800515.1 Polyangiaceae bacterium LLY-WYZ-14_1
GGCGGAGCAGCGGGCGAGCGGCGCCCACCGGGCCAGGGCCCGGGCCGCCGGCAAGGTCGAATCCGGGCTCTGGCTCTCGGTCATGGAAGAGCTCGCCCGGCGCCTCGGCCGACCGGTGACCCCGGAAGAGGCCCTCGACGACCTCTGGGTGGAGCCCGTGCTGACCGCCCACCCGACGGAGGCCCGCCGCGTCTCCGCCCTGGAGCAATGGAACGGCCTGTTCGAGACCTTGAGCCGGGTCGATGCGGCCCACGCGACCGCCCTGGACGCCCGGGAAGACGACGAAGACGAGCTTCTGGCTCGCCTGGAACGGCTCTTCTGCACCGGCGAGGTCCGCCTCCGAAAGCCGAGCCTCGCCGACGAGCGGAACGTCGTGATCCACACCCTCGTCGAGGTCGTCGCCCAGGCACTCGGGGAGGTGTCGAAGGGCGTCCTCGACGCCTTCCCGGACACCCGGGACGATCCAGAGACCCGGGGGCGGCTTCGGCTGACCTTCGGCACCTGGGTCGGAGGCGACCGGGATGGGCACCCGGGGGTCACCCCGGAGGTCACCGCCGAGAGCCTGCTCGCCTATCGGCGGGCGGCCTTCGACCTACACCATCGAAACCTCAAGGGCCTGGCGAGGGCCCTCTCCGTCTCCCGATGGAACGTCGACTGCCCGACGGATCTCGACCGGGGCATCGCGACCCTGGCCAATCGTCTTGGCGCGGCGGGTACCCCGGCCCTCGAGCGGAACCCGGAAGAGCCCTTCCGAACCATGATCGGGCTGATGCTGGCGGCGATGCCCGAGGCGGACGCGCCCATCGCCGGCCAGGTCGGTTACCGGGATCCCGCCGAGCTCGCCGACGACCTCCGGCTGGTGCGCCAGGCCCTCGTCGACATCGGGGCCGGTCGCCTGGCCCGCTATCACGTCGACCCGGTGTTGAACGCCGTGCTCGTCTTCGGGTTCCATCTGGTCACCCTCGACCTCCGCCAGAACAGCGCGACCCACGACAATGCGGTCGAGGCGTTGCTCCAGGATGCCGGGGCGAAGGACTGGGCGTTTTCCCGATGGTCCGAAGAGGACCGGCGAGCCTGGCTCCTCGGCGAGCTCGAGACCTCCCGGCCCTTGGTGCCTCCCGGAACGACCCTGCGTCCGGAGGCCGAGGTCGCGGTCGGCCCCTACCGCGCCCTGGTCGCCCATCGGGAACGGTTCGGCGATGCCGGGCTCGGCGCCAGCATCGTCAGCATGACCCGGCAGGTGTCGGACCTGCTCGTCCCCTGGCTCCTCGCCCGGGAGGCGGGACTTCCCCTGACCGCCCTCGAGGCCTCGCCCCTGGTCGCTCAGGTCGTGCCCCTGTTCGAGACCCTGGACGATCTCCACCGGGCGCCGGAGGTGATGGACGACTATCTCTCCCTGCCCCTCGTTCAGCGGCGCTTCGCCGGAACGTCCCGGGACGCCGAGGACCGGCGGCCGGTGCAGCAGGTGATGGTCGGCTACAGCGACAGCAACAAGGACGCCGGGCCAACCGCCAGCGCCTGGGCGGTCCACGGGGCGCAGCGCCACCTGCTGGAGACCGGGCGCCGACATGGCATCGGGATGCGCTTCTTCCACGGCCGAGGGGGCAGCACGAGCCGTGGGGCCGGCCCGACCTATCGCTTCTCTTCGGCGCTGCCCCGGGGGGCGGTCGATGAAGGCCTGCGCCTGACGGAGCAGGGGGAGACCATCTTCCAGAAGCTCGGCACCGTCGAGGCGGCGGCCTACAACCTCGAGCTGCTGCTCGCCGGAACCATGCGCCGGCAGGTCCTCGACCGGCACGCCGCCGCGCCGGGGAAGGCCGCCGCCTCCCGGGATGGCCGCGTCGCGACGGATGAAGAAGCGGACCTCCGCGGATCCCTCGACGTGGTGGCGGAGGCCTCCCGGGCGGCCTACCGCGCTCTCGTCGAATCCCCGGGTTTCGTCGACTTCTTCCGGGAAGGCACCCCCGTCGACATCATCGAGCGGAGCGCGATCGGATCCCGGCCGGCTCGGCGCAGCGGGGCCAACACGCTGTCCGACCTCCGGGCGATCCCCTGGGTGTTCTCCTGGACCCAGAGCCGCTTCGTCCTGAGCGGCTGGTACGGGCTGGGGGCGGGCTTCGCCGCCCTGGAAGCCCGGGACCGGGCGGCCTTCGATCGGCTGTGCGCCTCGGCCCTCGACTGGCCGCCTCTCCGATACATCGTCGGCAACGTCAGCGTCAGCGTCCTGACCGCCCGACCGGACATGATGGCCGCCTACGCCGACCTGGTTCGGGACGAATCGCTGCGGGAGCGGGTCCTGGCGGAGATCCACGGGGAGCTCGACCGGACCCGGCGGGTGCTCGAAACGATCTACGGGGGCCGGCTCGAAGAAGCCCGGGGCCGCATCCACGCCCTGATGGCGATGCGGGAGCCCTCCCTCGAGCGGGTGCACCTGCACCAGGTCGACCTGCTCCGCACCTGGCGGACGGCGGGCCGGCGGGATGACGAGATGCGCGTCGAGCTCCTGGCGACGGTGAACGCCATCGCCGCCGGCCTACGAACCACCGGCTGAGATGGATTCCTCAACACCCTCTGACCGGGGGTCCGGGAATCCTCCCCCGACCTGGGTCGGGGGCCCGAGCGGGTCAGAGCCGGAAGCGGGTCACGGTCACGCCGTCGCCTTCGCCACCCATGGTGACGTCGTCGACGGACAGGCTGCCCTGGAAGGTCTCCGGCATCGCGCCCTCGCGACGGATGGTCACGACGAAATCGGTGTCCTCGCCGACGCCGCAGTTGTCCCAATAGTCGACGCGAACGATGTACTCGCCTCGCGGCGGTCGCCGCGCCCAGGTGATGTTTTCGTTGTTGACCCCGTCGATGCCGCAGGCGGCGTTGGAGTCCAGGTCGAGCTCGCCGCCGGCCTGGGAGACGTCGTTGCCGTAGAAGATCTCCTCGCCGCCGGGCTCGACGACGTGAAGGTCGACGTCCGTGTCCGTGTCCCAGGAGAGGCTGACCTGCAGCTCGCCGGTGCCGACGGTGATGAGGGACACGGGAAGCGTGGTCTCGGCTCCCACGACGCCGTCACCGTCCAGCGCCTGGAAGGTCAGGTCGAAGTCCGTGGCCGGCGGCGTCGCGCCGAAGGACACGAGGAGGAGCTCGGTGGCGGCGGCGGCATCGACCCGCCAGACCCCGTCGACGCCCTCGACACCGACGAGCAGCGCCGCCGTCCCCGCCGAGGCGCTGACGACGTAGGTGCCCGAGCCTCCGGTGATGCCCATGGATGGGCCCTCGACCGCGGGCCCCATGAGGTCGCCGGGCCCCTCGCCGATGGGACCGGGTTCCGGCCGTCCTTCAGCGCCGTCCCCGGCGGTGACACGGACGATGTATTCCTCGACCTCGAAACCGGACCCGCCCCCATCGGAGCCGCAGCCGACGCCGAGCAGGCCACTGGCCAGAAGGGGAAACAGGGAGAGCGAGGACAGAACGCGAACACGATGCATCGAAGTTGCCTCCAAAGTCGACGCCCCTCGATGCCCCCAGTCGGAGCGGGAAGAGCGGCCGGTGTCGCTCCCTACGGCGGAGGCGCCGACAACCTTCCGGCCTAGCCGAACGGTTTTGGCGGTGAGGACACCCGAAGACGGCGCGTCGAGGCGAGATGCCCCGTAGCCATCAATCGTCGCCGAAGAGCACCGGACAGCGCGTCTCGAGACCCGCGCAGGATGCCGGATCTTCGAGCGGCGTCGCGGGCTCCGTGGACGCGAGGGCTGCGCAGGCGAACTGGTCTCGGTTGTCGGCGAGGAGGGCCAGGGAATCGTCGAAGCAGGCGCGGGCCTCGCCGACGGTGACGTCGCAGTCCATCCGGGCCGTCGGGTCTCCGAGCTCGCAGCTGAACTGACCCTCCTGGGCGTCGGGGGAGGGGTTGGCGATGCAGGCGTCCCGGGCGTCCTCGCAGACGGAGACGCTCCCCCCGGCGAAGCCGCCGGCGAAGAGGCCGACCAGGGCGCAGGCGAACTCGACCGGGTCGCCGATGGCGTCCGTGGTCGCTTGCTCCACTTG
>DAPKRP010000465.1:0-5197 GCA_031800515.1 Polyangiaceae bacterium LLY-WYZ-14_1
CTCGAGCTCCTCGATAGCCAGTCGGTTCACGACTGAAAAGCGCCCGCCCCGTGGCCGTGACCGCGTCGCGAGACGAGCCTTGGCCGCCATAGACTCCAGCCGCGCCTTGAGCGCCAAGCAGTCGTCGTCGTCCCGATCGACCACCACGACGATCCGCCAGTCTTCGGGTACCCAGGCGGCGTAGCCGCGAAGACGTCCTGGAAGCCAGCCTAGGAGCTCGCTCTTACAGGAGAAGGCGTGTACGTCGAAGCTCACCCGCCCAAGGATGCGCGGCAGCACGATACGAAGCGCGTGCTCCATAGAAGGCTCCTCCACCAGCACCACGACGTGGGAAACTGTCATCGGCCGCCGCCCCGGCGTCGCGGACCGCCGCCGGCGACGAATGGGTCCCCCACGCCCAGATGGCCCTCCATCCAAAGGTGGCCCATGGACGCGCCTTCCTGGACGAACTCATTGACGCCCTCGACGTCTGCAGCGCGTACCGCCTGGGTATAGCCGTGCTCGTCCCGGTAGAGCGCGCGCACCTCCTCGGCGCGAAGCCCGTTCAGGAAGAACGGCGAGTGCGTGGTCACCAATAGCTGCGAGCGCTCGGTCGCGGCGCGGCACTCCTCGGCCAGCTCCGGCAGGAGCCGCGGGTGCAGGAAGTTCTCCGGCTCCTCGATGCCCACGAAGCGCGGCGGCTCGGGCGCGTGCAGCATGGTGAGGTACGCGAGGAGCTTGAGCGTACCGTCCGACGCATACTTCGAAAGGACGGGCCGATCGAAGGGCGCGTCCTTGATTTGCAGGAGCAGCCGGCCATCCTGCATCGGCTCCGCCAGGACGGATTCGAGGCGAGGCACCCTCCGCCGCAAGATCGCGAAAATGTGCTCGAGGCGACCCGGGTGCTGCTCCTTCAGATACTGGATGACGTTCGGAAGGTTGTCCCCGGTCTTGCTGAGCCGCTCTTGCGGCCCCGCCTCGGGTAGACCGCGGGCGTCGTCGATCGACAGGTAGGACACGTACCAGTCGGTAACGAACTCCCTCAACGCTGCGACGCGCGGGTGGTCGGCGAACTGTCCGAGCGTGCTTACCGCGATCAGGTCGGGCGACCGGAGCGAGATCTCCACGCGTTCGTCCTGCACCTCCGGCGTCTCGCCGCTGATCGCCCGACCGACGCCCTTGCGATAGTCGAGGAAACGGAACGGGCGGCCGCGCTTGCCGCGCCGCCACTGGAGCCACTCCTCCGCGACGAACGGACCCTTCGGCCCCTCGTCGAGCGCGAGGTGGTACGTGATCACCGGATGGCTCGGCGCCTCTCGGTACTTTAGCTCTACGATGACCGGCCCGTCCTGCCCGCGGGTCCGTAGCTCACGCCCTCGTCCTCGGCGGTCCCACGCGTGGCGTAGCCCGAACTGGAAGCACTCGGACAGGAAGTCAAACACATCGAAGACGGTTGACTTTCCGCTCCCGTTCGGTCCGAGCAGCACGGTCAGCGGCGTCAGATCTCGCAGCTCGACCCGACGGAGTGCGCGGTAGTTCTCAACACGCAGGTACTCCACCCGCGCGAGCTGCTTTGCCCTACCTCGCCCGGCGCCGGTTCCCATCATCTTCTGCTCCATAGGGAACCGTACCCTGGCCGACTTCAACCGGAGGGGGCCAGCCGACGACCGAAGCAGACCGGTGCTTCTGCCCGGAAGTCGGACCGGGAAAGCGACGAGGCGGCGGGTCAGTAGAGGGCGAGGACGACGGTGACGTTGTCGTCGCCGCCGCCGTCCTTGGACCGCTTGACCAGCTCGTGGCCGATCTCCTCGGCGGTGCGATCGGGATCCCCCAGCACCTCGGCGATGGCGTCGTCGGACACGGGGCCGCTCAGCCCGTCGCTGCAGAGCAGCAGGCGGTCTCCCCGTTCCAGCACCAGGTCGTGGAACTCGCCCTTGACCGGGTCGTCGCCACCGCCGACGGCGTTCATGAGCACGTGGCTGAAGCGGGATTTGGCCGCGGCCTCTTCCGTCATGAGCTCCCGTTCCACCAGTTCCTGGGCCATCGTGTGGTCCTTGGTCAGGCGGGTGAGCGTCCCGTCTCGGTAGAGATAAGCGCGGCTGTCCCCGGCGTGCAGGATGAACGTCCGGGGCCAGGCGACGTAGGCCATGGTCAGGGTGGTCCCCGCCCGGGCGTCGAGGCCTTTGCGGCGGGCGACGGCTCGGATCCGTTCCTGGGCTTCGTTGATCGCCCGCTGAAGCCCCTCGACGAGGGACTTCTGGTCGTAGCTCTCCGCGTTCAACAGCCACGGCATGGTGGTGAAGGCGTGATGGGCGAGGCCATCGACCACCACCTGGCTGGCCACCTCGCCCCCCCGATGACCGCCGATCCCGTCCGCGACCATCAGGAGTAGGGCCGGTGGCTCCGCCGTGATCCGGGTTCCGCGGTCCTCGGCGAAGGAGGAGAGCTGGACGGACATGGCGCTCTCCAGATTGGCGATGAGAAACTGGTCTTGGTTGTCCGGCCGCACCAGGCCGGCGTCCGTGATCCCGAAATAGTCGGGAACCGGCGCCCGGAGGTGTCCGTCGGGCGGCGTTTCCTCCCGGGTCGTCGTCGTCGTCGTCTCGTCCCCCACCTCCTCTTTCGGGTCCGCGCCCATGGGCGCCGGCTCGATCCCCCCGTCCCGGCGTCGGAGGAAACGAAGCGTCCGTTCCGCCGCCGGGTTCTTGCCGTCGTCACCGGTCATGAGTCGATCAGTACCCGGAGCTGACCCGGCGCGGTAGGGGAGACGGGCACCGCGGCCAGCACTTTCCGCCCCAGCCGAGAGATCCCGATGCTGGCTAGCTGCTCCGGGGCGAAGGTACGTAGGGAATCCGAGGGGCTTCCCCGGACCCCCCAGGCGACGAAGGTGGCCACCCGGAGCCGCCGGTGGGTCAGCACGTGGCGCACCGGCTCCCCGGGCGCGAGCTCGTCCGCCTGGAGGCGATGGCGGGCGAGGAGGGCGGCGGCATTCCGGGCTCGGGGCGAGCCGGATGTCGCCGGGCGCTCCGTCAGGAGGGGGCCCCAGAGGCCGCCGAAGAGCCGTCCTTCCCCCCGGGCGAGCCAGGTCGACCCACCGTCTCCCGGGGCCCGGGGAACCACCGCCAGGAGGTCGACGTCCTTCACCTTCGGGCGGGGCTTCGGGACCGGCAGCTCTCCCTGGCGGCCGACCCGACGGGCGCGACACGAGCCGGCGATGGGGCAGTCGCCGCAACGAGGGCGCGGCCCGTCGAGGCAGACGGTGGCACCGAGCTCCATCAACGCCTGATTCAACGCACCGGGCCGGGGGAACCCGTCGACGGCGGCTCTGGCCAGCTCCCAGAGCCGCCGCTCCGTCGCGGAGCGTCCGAGGGGCGTCTCCACCTCATGGAAGCGGGCCAGCACCCGGGCGACGTTCCCGTCGACGATGGGCTCCGGAAGATCGAAGGCGATGCTCCCGATGGCCCCGGCCGTATAGGGCCCGACCCCGGGCAGCCGCCGGCGGGCCGAAGGGTCCCGGGGGACCTCCCCGCCGTGGTCCGCCACCACCGCCTGTGCTCCGGCCTGGAGCAGCCGCGCCCGCCGGTAGTAGCCAAGGCCGCTCCAGGCGGCGAGCACCTCGTCCTCCGGGGCGTCGGCGAGGGCGGCGGCGGTCGGGAAGCGCTCGAGAAAGCGCTGGTAGTAGGGGATGACGGTGTCGACCCGGGTCTGCTGGAGCATCACCTCGGAGACCCAGATCGCATAGGGGTCTCGGGTCCGACGCCAGGGCAGGTCCCGGGCCACCCGGTCGTACCAGGCGACGAGCGCCGCTTGCTCCGAGGGCTCCAAGACCCGGGGACCCTCTCCGCCGACCCGGCCGCGGTCAAGCCGAGGTGTCATGCTCGGCGCCGTGAAGACCCCCCGTACCGTTCGAACCACGGCGACCGTCTGGGTCGGGGTCGCAGCGCTGCTGGTGCCGGCGGCATGTTCCGGGGCCGGGCTGGGCTGCGGAGCGCGCGACGACGAGGAGGCCTCCCCCGCCGCGGAGGCGGCGGACGAGGAGGGGACGGAACCCGCCCCGACGGGCCCCCCGGGGACGCTCGAGGCCTTCCCCGACGAGGCGGTCCGGGTGCGGCTCGGTGAGCCGGCGGATCCCCGGGACCGCGGCCCGGGCGCGTTCGAGACCCGGATCGAGGTGCATGCGCCGGCGCGGGTCGCTCGGCGCGCCTGGCTCCTTCCCCGGTCCCTCGGCAGGCGCTGGCAGGAGGCCGGTCGCGTCGAGGCAGACGAGCTGAGCGCCGCGACGCTGCTCGCCTTCGACTGCGGGGATGCGTCCCCAGGCGCGCCCGGGGACGGTGCCCCCGAGGGCCCCGGCGGCGTGGGCTGCACCCCGGAGCTCGTCCCCGGTGCCGAGCTCGTCCTGCCCCCGGTGGACGGACGAGGACGCCAGTGCGGGCGGCGAGTCTCCCTCCCCAGCGCCGACGATCCCGAAGGGGGCGACGCAGCACGGTCCAAGAAGGGCCTGACCCAGGAAGCGCCCGCCGCGGTCCTCGTCGCCAGCTGCGATGGAAGCCGCTTCGCCGTCGGCCTGTCGCCCCTGCCGCCCCTCCGAGCGGAAGAGCTTCGCTGATCGACGACCCTCTCAGGCGAGGGTGCCCCGGGGGGCGACTCGGTCGGGTCCGCTCCCGGGCCGCTCGAGCTCGTCCAACGGCACGGGATCCGGGAGGATCGGGTCCAACGCCTCGAGGACGATGGCCTCGGTCAGGAAAAAGAGCGTCACGGGCACCAGGATCACCGCCCAGGAGGTTAGGGGGGGCACGCCGTTCAGCTGAACCGCTGCCGCCCGCAAGGCCACCATGAGGAGCACGATGGGAATGACCGCGGCGAAGGCGAGGGCCAGCTGGAGCCCGGGGCCGGCCTCGGTCACCGGCGCCGCCCAGATCAGGAGCTGGGAGACCAACCCGGAGCCCCCCATCGGCAGCAGCCACGACCGATAGAGCAGGGTGCGCAGCGCCCGAGCCCCCGCATCCTCCTGCCGTGCGAAGGCGCGGCTCAGGCTGACGTAGGGGAGAGCCAGGGCGAGCAGAAGGACGCCGTGCACCAGCAGCCCGAGGCCCGCGGCGCGGGCCAGGTCGAGGGCGATCCCCTCGGAGGACACGCTTCCCTGCGCGGTCACCCGGAAGGTCGGACCGAACAGCAGATGGTGGGTGAAGGGGATGATGCCCGCGGTCAGCGCGGCGGG
>DAPKRP010000466.1:0-7174 GCA_031800515.1 Polyangiaceae bacterium LLY-WYZ-14_1
GGCTCCGGCGCCGCCCGGGGCCCCTCGGGTCCCCCCCCGATCCTCGAGGCCCGGCCCCATTTCGACCCGGGGCAGGCGCGGGCTCGACTTCGGGCGGCCCTCGACCGGGATCCGTCGGGCGGGGCGCTCCTGCGGCGGATGAGCTACCGCCCGGGGGAGCCTCGCTGGCTCTACGCCGAGACGCCGCTCTGCCACCGTCCCCGGCCTGCGCTTCTCGCCGCCTTCGACCAGGGCGATGCCGGTGGGCGGGGCGCCAGCGCCCTGGTCACGGTTCGGAAAGACCCCGGGGACCGGGCCTGGGCCCACGTCGGCTGGGTGCCCCATCCGCCGGACAGCTCCTGGCTCTCGAGCCGCTCCGCCTGCCGGACCCGCGCCTTTCCCCCCTGGGCCCCCGACGGGACGGAGAATCTCGACCGCGCCGGCCTCCGGCAGCTGGGCCCCGGCGTCCCGCCGGAGGTGGGGCCCCTGGACGTCCTGCTCTTCGCCCTGGCCGTCTTCTTCTCTCCCGGCTACCGGCGCCGCTACGGGGCCGAGCTCGCCCTGGGCTATCCCCGCCTGCCCCGGGTAACCACGCCGGCGCAGTGGCGTCGAGGCGTGCGCCTGGGACGGTCGCTCCGCGCCGCCTTCGTCGCCCTGGAGGATGGCGGGGATCCCTCGGCAGTGGAGGGCGCCTCGTCGTCGTCGACGGCGGACGGGGGTCCGCCTCCGGGGGCGGCCGACCTGGTCGACGTCGGACATCGCCGAGTGCCACTTCGGCACGGGGCCGCCCTCGTCCGGGAGGCGGACCGCCTCCTCCTCGCCCTGGGCCTCCCCGCGGAGGACGAAGGTCCCGGCACCCCTGGGGCGCGTTGACGCGTTGCGCCGCGGCTGCCAATCTTCCCTGGTGGCGAGAGACAGCTCACGCGTCTCGGTGCAGTTCCGGCGCGCCCCGACGCGCTATCGGCCGATCGAGCGACTCGCCGCCGGGGGGATGGCCGAGGTCTGGCGCGCCGAGGCGATCGTGGAAAACGGGACCAGCTATCCCGTGGCGATCAAGCGGACCCTCCCGGAGCTCGCCGGGAACCCCCTCTACCGGTCGATGTTCGAAGACGAGGCGCGCCTCGGCATGATGCTTCGGCATCCGAACATCATCCGGGTGCACGATGCCCGGCGGGTCGGCAGCACCTTCCTCATGGTCATGGAGCTGGTCGACGGGACCAGCCTGAAGAACCTGCTGGAACGGGCCCATGCCCGGCGGGCGCCGATGCCCGCCGCCACCGCCCTGTACATGGCTCGGGAGCTCGCCGCCGCCCTCGACTACGCCCACACCGCCACGGACCCGAACGGCGCCCCCATGGGCATCGTCCATCGGGACGTCTCCCCCCACAACGTCCTCCTCGGGAAGAACGGGGCGGTCAAGCTCGCCGACTTCGGCCTCGCCAACGCCAGCGTCCATCAGACGCAGACTGAGGAAGGCATGGTCGGCGGCAAGCTCGGTTACCTGGCGCCGGAGCTCATTCAGCAGCGCCCCGTCGACCACCGGATCGACCTCTTCGCCTGCGGCATCACCCTCTGGGAGATGCTCACCGGACGGCGTCTCTTCCAGGGCCGGGACGATGCGGAGACGGTGCGGAACGTGCTTCGGAAGCCCCTCGAGCCCCCCTCGAGCTACAACCAGGGTTGCACGGCGGCCGTCGACGATTTCGTGATGCGCTTTCTCTCCCGGGAGCCCGCCGACCGGGTGCCTTCCGGCCGCGCCGCCGTCGCCGAGATCGACCGGCTCCTCGCCGAGCTCGACCCCGGGGTCGGTTCCCACGACGTGGCGCTCCTGGTGGGGCTCCACCTCGCCGCCCAGCGGCGGGCGCCGGTGCATGCCACCCACGACCTGCTCGACCTGGTCACCCAGGAGCTCGAGGTCTTCATCGACACGACGGACCAGCCCGAGCTCGACGACGGCGCGGCGCCCCTCGACCCGGAAGACTTCGACGTTCGCTTCTCCACGGGCCCCCGGCGCTCCCCCACCGGTCGCTGATCTCGGAGGAGCGCTGACCTCTCGGGGACGGCCCTCATCGGGGCGAAAGAGACACCCGGAAGACCTCGGGGGTGATCGGGTGGGGAGCCGTATCGTGGTCGGACCGAACCCGGGTGGCGAGGGCGCGCAGGACCGTGGCGGGGGCCGTCCCGGAGGCCGCCAGGACGACGTCCCGGTGGGGAAGCGCCACCCAGAGGTGGTCCGTGCCCCCGAGGGCGTCTCCGAGGCCCTGCCGGAAATCCGGCAGGAGAAGCCGCGCCGTGTCCAGGGCATCGCCGCTCCGGGCGACGACGATGGGGGCCTCGGCGGGCACGAGGGGCTCCCGGCGAAGGTGGACCCGGGCGGAGCGGGCGCGAAGATTCGAGATGGCCGTCGACCGTAGGACCCCGTCGTCGACGCCCCAGTCCGCGACCTCCCGGCGGAGCACGAAGCGACCCCGGCCAGCCGCCTGCACCAGGAACGCGACCTCCAGGCCGAGCTCTTTCCGGAAGGGCTGGCGGTAGAGCTCGTCAGCGCGCGGTCCGAGCTCCCGCAGGAAGGCGGGCCCGACGAGCCTCGGTACCAGATCCCGTTCCACCGCCGGCCAGGGATCGACGGCGGGCGGAGGCTCGTCGGGAGCGCGTTGGCGGCCCCTCGAGCTCGGCAGGGCGGCGACCACTCGCCCGACGGCTGCCCACCGGGCGTCCTCCGGGCGTCCCTCGGTCGCTTGAAGCACCCGCCCGAGGTCGACTTCGGTGCCGTCGTCGAGCTCGAGGTGGGTGCCGGCGAAGACGGCGACCCGGCGGCCCGGGCGGTCTCGCTGCAGGAGGGTCTCGAAGGCGAGGGCGGTGCGGGCGATGGAACCCCGTCCGGCGGCCTCGTCCTCCGCCCGCCGAACCGCTTCCGCCAGGGACCGGCGCACCGGCCGGGGATCGTCGAGGACCCCGTCGATGGCGGCGAAGGGGTCGAAGGCCCCGGCTCGGCCCAGCCCGAGGCGCACCGTCCCGTCCCCGCCGGGCAGCGGTCGGACCGAATCCGGGCCGAGGTGCTCGGCCAGGATCGCCGCGAGGAGGGCCCCCGCCCCTTCGATGAATCGCCGCTCTCGTTCCTCCGGAGGCTCCTGCGGGCGGTCGTCCGCCGGACCGCCGCCGTCGCCGTCGCTGCCGTCGAGCCAGGCGTCGAGGACCCGGCAGAGACCCTCGAGGCGCCGGGCTGGGGGGCCGTCCACCGGGACGGACGCGTGATGCCGCTGCGCGAAGGTCTTCGCCGCCTCCGCGATGCGGTCCTCGAGAAGGGAGGGGGCGACGCCCGAGCCGTCGGCGGACCTGCGCCGGGTCATCCGTCCGAGGGCCCCGGTTGGCCTGCCGGAGGCGGCGGGGTGCCCTTCAGCACCTCCCGGGCGACCAGGGTCTTCTGAACGTCGGTGGTGCCCTCGTAGATGCGCAGAGCCCGCACCTCCTCGTAGAGCCGCGCCACGGGATGGCCCCGGGCGACCCCGAGGCCACCGTGGAGCTGCACCGCGTGGTCGACGACGCGCTGGGCGGCCTCCGTGGCCACCAGCTTCGCCATCGATCCGGTGCGGGCGAGGACCTCCCGGGGGGCGCCCCGGTCGATGGCCTCCGCCGCCCGGTAGACCAGGAGGCGGCTGGCTTCGAGGTCGCTGGCCATCTCCGCCAGGCGAAGCTGGACCGCGGGCAACGCCGCCAGCGGGGCGCCGAACTGCCGCCGGGCATGCACGTGCTGCACGGTCTCTTCCAGGGCCCGCTGGGCGAGGCCGACCGCCGCCGCCCCGACGGTCACCCGGAACTTGCCCAGGGTGGCCAGGGCGAGTCGAAGACCATCCCCCGCTGCGCCGAGGCGTCCTTCTGCCGGGACCTGGACGCCGTCCAGGGTCAGACGGCCGATGGGGTGACCCCCGAGGACGGCCATCGGCCGGGCGGTGAGCCCCGGGGCATCCGCCGGCACGACGAAGGCGGAGAGCCGGGCCTTGAGGGGCATCCCCGGGTCGGCGTCCCCCCGCACGGCGAAGACGGTGTAGACGTCCGCCAGACCGGCGTTCGAGATCCAGACCTTCTCCCCGGTGAGGCGCACCTCGTCGCCGCCGGGGACGGGCTCGGCGCGGGTGGCGATGCCCGAGAGGTCGCTGCCGGCCTCCGGTTCGGTCAGGGCGAAGGCGGCGACGGCGGTCCCGGCGACCAACGGCGGGAGATAGGCGTCTCGCGCTGCCGGCGTGGCTCCCAGGACCAGGGGGTGGCCGCCGAGGCCCTGCATCGCGAAGGCGAGGTCGGCGAGCGGCGAGAGCCGGGTGAGCCGCTCCCGCGCCAGGCTGAGGGCGCGAAAGGAGACCTCCGAGAAGCGCCCCCCGTCCGCGCCCGGCACCACCAGCCGCAGGAGCCCCGCCTGGCCCAGCCGGGCGACCAGCCGTCGTAGCGCTTCCCCCGGGTCGGGGGCGGCGGCCTCCGCCTCGAGCAGGCTGCCGGCCAGGGCCTCGACGGGGCGATAGGCCGCTTCGACGAGCTCGGGCCCGACGAAGGCGGCCTCGACCACCGGGGGGACGGTCTCCCCGGGGCCTTCCCGGGAGGGCGCCGCTTCCGTCGCCGGCCCGCACTTCGGTTCGGGCGCCGTCATGCGAACCTCGGCGGGCGCTTGTCTCGCCAGGCCTCGAAGGCCTCCCGGAAATCCGGGTGCTCCATGCAGATGGCCTGGGCCTGGGCTTCCGCTTCGATCGCCGCCCGGAGGTCGAGGGTCGCCTCCTGCTCGAGCATGCGCTTGGTCATGGCGTGGGCGAAGGCGGGGCCCCGGGCGAGCTCCCCGGCGAAGGCGAGGGCGTCCTCCCGGAGGGAGCCGGCGGGGACGATGCGGTTGACCAGCCCGATCGCCTCGGCCCGTTCCGCCGAGACGAACTGTCCCGTGAGCAGGAGCTCGCTGGCCCGGCCGAGCCCGACGATCCGCGGCAGCAGCCAGGCGGCGCCCATGTCCGCCCCGGAGAGCCCGACCTTCGGGAACAGGTAGGCGAAGCGGGCATCCGGCGTCGCGAACCGAATGTCGCAGGCGGCGGCGATGACGGCGCCGGCGCCGCAGACCACCCCGTGGAGCGCCGCGACGACCGGGGGCCGCGCCTTCCGGATCCCATGGACCAGCGCGCCGGTCATCCGGGTGAAGGCGAGGAGCCCGGCGAGGTCCCGGTCGAAGAGCTGTCCGATGATGTCTTCAACGTCGCCGCCGGAGCAAAACCCCCGGGGGCCCTCCCCCTGCAGCACGACGGCGCGCACCTCCGGGTACCCGGTGCCTTCGAGGGCGAGGAACAGGTCCCGGAGCTCGGCGTAGACGTCGAAGGTCAGGGCGTTGATCCGGTCCGGCCGGTCCAGGGTCAGCACGGCGACGCCGCCGGGATGGAGGGCGCTTCGGAAGCTTCGGGCGCCAAACGGGTCGGATATGGAGGAATCTTTCGGGTCCTCGGTCATGGGACGACCGCGGTGGCTTCGATCTCGACCTGGGCCCCGGCTTCGAGGAGCGCGGCGACCTCGACCAAGCTCATCGCCGGGAAGTGGCGCCCCATGACCTGCCGGTAGGCGACCCCGACGTCTTTCCTGGCGGCGAGGTACCGCCCCTTGTCCGTGACGTAGATGGTGAGTCGTCCGATCTGCGCGACGGTGCCCCCGGCGGCTTCGACGACCCGGCGCACGTTGGTGAGCGCCTGGGCGAACTGAGCGGCGAAGTCCTCTCCGCCGACGAGCTGCCCGTCCTGGTCCCAGGCGATCTGCCCGGCCACGAAGAGCATCCGGCCCGGACCCAGCAGGACGCCGTTCGCGTAGCCCCGGGGCGGGGGGAGACCCGGCGGGTCGATGATGGTTGCCGACATGGAGGCGACGCTAACAGGCGCGGGCGACGTGCGGAACGGCTCGCCGATGCGCTATCCCTCCCCCGTGTCGGATCCGAGCGACGACCCGGGCCAGCAGGACGACGCCTTCGGGCCGTTGATCCACGTGCTCGACAGGCTTCCCCTGGTGGGGACGGTCAAGCGGGACGCGGAGAGCCTCCGGGGGCTCCTGCTGCGGCGCCGTTCCCCCCGGATCGCGATCGTCGGGCGGCCCGGTGCGGGGAAGAACACCCTGGGTAACGCGCTTTTCGGCGTCTCGACCTTGCGGCCGGACGCCCCACCACCGACAGGCCCCGTCGGCTGGCAGCCCCTCCGGCTCAACGGCGGCCGGGCCGACGTGCTCGAGGTCGCGGTGGACGCCGGGGCGACGGATCCCCGGGTGCTCGAAGCCCGGGTGCGGGCCGCCCTGGCGGACCGTGCGCCGGACTGCATCTTGGTGCTCCGCTCCGCCGTCGACCCGGATGCCGGGAACAGCGCGCCGCGCCGGGACCGGACGCCGGAGGACGGCGCCTCTAACCGGGCCGGCGGCGGCGCGGCTCCCGGCTTCGAGGCCGTGGTCGGCACCGCCGCGGCGGTGAGCCGCCTGGTCGTCGAAGAAGGCGGTCGGCGGCCGGCCATCCTCGGCGTGCTGACCTTCGCCGACCGGGTCTCCCGGGAACCGCGGCCGCCCGGAGGCCACGGGGAGGCGCCGCCCCCTCGGGCCTTCTGGGAGGACGCGCCGAGCCCCCTCGAGGCCGCCCGCCGGGACCTCGCCCGGATGCTGCGGCATCGCTTTCGCCCGCCCCCCCGTGCCGTCACCGTCGCCTTCGGGCCCGGCCGCAGCGACGGCCTCCAGGAGCTCAGCGACGCGGTGGTTCAGCTGCTCCCGGACGAGGCCCGGGTCGAAGGGGGCCGGGCCCTTCCCGCCGCCCGGCGGGCCCGACGGCAGGTGGCCAATCGCATCGTGCAGACCTGCAGCACCCTCGCCATCACCATCGGGCTCGCCCCGGTGCCTCTTTCCGACGCGATGTTGATCGGCCCCCTCCAGGTGCTGATGGTGAGCGCCATCGCCCATCTCGGGGGCCAGCCCTGGAACCAGGCGACGGTGAGCCGATGGCTCGGTAGCCTCGGGGTCGTCGGTGGAGCCGGGCTCGGGCTCCGCTGGACCTTCCAGCAGCTGGTCAAGGTGGTCCCCGGCGCCGGCACCATGCTGTCCGGGGGCATCGCTGGCGCGGGAACGGCAGCCCTCGGGCAGAGCGCCGTCGCCTATTTCCTCCGGGAGCCCCGGGCGATCGGGGCGGGGGCAGACCCGGACGACGACGAGA
>DAPKRP010000467.1:0-3253 GCA_031800515.1 Polyangiaceae bacterium LLY-WYZ-14_1
GCGAGGGTCGGGTCCGCCCCGGGGGCGCCCCCCGCGCAGCCGAGGGGGGCGGTCGCCCCGAGTCCCGGGGCGGAGCGGGCGACCCAGAAGGCGCCGTTCTCCGCCAGCATCCCCGTCTCCGGGTCCAGGACGGTGCGCATCTGGACGGGTCCGCTGTCGACCTCCGCCTGGACGCCGCCCATGACCACCGTCGTGTCCCTCCGGTCGACGGGGGCGCTCCGGGCGAAGGCCGCCACCAGGATCCGGCCCCCCGCCGAGGCGAGCCCCCGGGCGCTGGTCCCCCGTTCCCCGAGGCTGCCCCGGGCATAGCCGAGCTGAACCGCCCAGGCGACCTCGCCCCCGGGGGAGTAGCGCACGACGAAGACCTGCTGGTTGTGGATGGACAGGGACCCGCCGGCGTCGGGAAAGAAGGGGCCCGGGCCCTCGCAGCATCGGGAGAAGCGCGCCCCCTCGGAGCCATCCGCGTTCCGGAAGACGAGGGCCGCCGCGCCGGTAGTCGTCACCCGAAAGGCCCCGTAGATGGAGCCGTCCGGGGCGACGTGGGCGACCTCGCCGACGACGTCCGTGTCGGCGTCGACCTGGGCGACCCAGTCGAGGTCCCGGTCCGAGGCGTAGGCGAGCACGGCGGCCGCCCGGCGGCCCCCCAGGGTGTCCCCGGAGAACAGGGGAGTCGGGGTCTCCTCGTCGAGGTCGACCTCGATGCCGCCGGTGAAGGTGACCAAGGAGGCCCGGCGGCCGACGCCGTCACAGAGGGGCAGGCCGAAGAGCTCGGGGCCCCCGTCCTCCGAGCCCCCGTCCTCCGAGCCCGCCTCCCCCGGGCCGCCGTCGAGGCGCGACCCGCCGTCCCAGGCGGGGGCCCCGTCCCGGACGGCGGAGGCGTCCCGGGGGACGGTCTTCGCCGCGTCCTCACCGCAGCCACCGACGGCTCCCAGGACCGCGAACGGCAGCAGGAGGTTCGAGAACGCCGTCGCCCTTGCCGGTGGTCCGGTGTGACAGGTCGACGATCCGGAGGGCTGGCGCATGGGTCCGACGGGCGGGGCGACCGCCGGGGAACAGCGCCGAGCAGTCGAGGGCGGAGAATCACCGAAGACCGGCCGCCGAGACAAGCGGCGCCGGCCGGCCGGCCTGCTAGCCGAGGCCAGCGCCGAGGGCCGCCCGGAGGACCACGGCGTGCCCCTGGAGCTGCGATCCGTCGACGAGGGCGAGGACGTGGCCCTCCCGGACGAGCCCCCAGGACGCGGGGTCGACGGGGTGGAGCCGCACCAGGGCGGCTTCCCCGGGATCGATCCGGACCCCCGCCTCGACGGTGAGCCGCGCTTCGAAGCGCGGGGAGGTGGCCAGGTCGGGCCCGGCGGCGGGACCCGTCGTGGGGACGAAGACCCCCCGGTGGTCGGAGCGAATGGGGCTCTTCCGCCCCCCGACCTCCGTGGCGCGGAGGGAGAGCTCGGCCTCGATGAAGCCGTGCTCCAGCGCGTGGATGCGGTAGCGGCATCGGATCGCGCCGGGGGCCCGACCCAGGGTGTCGTAGGCAGACCGGAGGGTATCCCAGAAGGAAAACCCGACCCCGTCGACGCTGGTGTCGGCGGCCTGCACCAAGGCGTCCGCCGCGGTCTCGAGCTCTCCCTGGGCAAGGCGCGCTTCGTAGTCGCCGAGGGACGCGCCTTCCGGAAGCATCGACGCCGCCCGGGCGAGGTGCCGGCGGGTGGTGGCCCAGGTCTCGACGAGTCGCTGCATCCCCGTTCTATGCCGTCGTCCAAGTCGGAGAAAGCGTCTTGACGCTCCCCGCGCGCGGCCTCTGGTGTAGCAGGCTCGGGAGCGCGCGGGGGTGGTCGTACGGGCACCTCGCGCGATTCCGTGGCGCCGCCTACACTGGATTACCCAAGTGATCCTCGAACGATGTGCCCGGCTGGGCTGGAAGCCCGTCCAGGAGTCCGCGCGAGCGCGCATCGAAGCCCGTGGTCTCGAGCCGGCGCGCGTCGTCCGAATCGACCGCGGCGCCTACCACCTGTGGGCCCCGACCGTGGCCACGGAAGAGGACGACTCCTTCGACCCCGGGAAGCGGGTCGAGCTCGGGGAGCCCGCCGACGCCGGGAACCCCTTCGCTTCCCCGGAGCATCCGGCGAAGCTCCTCGGCCGACTCGCCCGGGCGCCGCGCCACGAGCGGCCCGCGGTCGGAGACTGGGTCGCCGTGCGCCCTGGAACCGCCACCGCCGCGCCGGTGATCGAGGCGGTGCTCCCCCGCTTTTCCGCCTTCACCCGCCAGGTCGCCGGCGCTCGTTCGGACGTCCAGGTGGTCGCGGCGAACGTCGACACGGTCTTTCTCGTGCTCGGCCTCGACCGGGACTTCAACGTCCGGCGTCTCGAGCGGATGACCGTCCTCGCTCACGACAGCGGCGCGCGGCCGGTCGCGATCCTGACCAAGGCGGATCTTCTGCCCGGCGGCCCGGACCTCGCGGCGCGGGTGGCGGAGGCGCAGGCCGTCCACCCCGGGCTGCCGGTCCACCCCATCGCCGCCCGGACCGGCGAAGGTCTGGCGGTCCTCGACGCCTACCTCGCCCCGGGGGAGACCCTGGCGGTGCTCGGGAGCTCCGGGGTCGGGAAGTCGACGTTGATCAACGCCCTCCTAGGAGAAGACCGGATGGCGACCGGGGCGGTCCGCGGGGGGGATGACCGGGGGCGCCACACGACGACCCATCGGGAGCTCGTCAAGCTGCCCGGCGGCGCCTTGTTCATCGACACCCCCGGCATGCGGGGGCTCGGTCTCGTCGGAGACGAGGCCGCCCTCGACGACACCTTCGAGGACGTGGCGGCCCTCGTGGCCGCCTGCCGCTTCGGCGACTGCGGTCACACGAACGAGCCCGACTGCCGGGTGCGGGAGGCCCTGGCCGCCGGCGCCCTCGACCCGGCCCGCTGGGCGGCCTACCTGACCCTCCAGGAGGAGCTGACCGTCGCCAACCGCCGCCATGGGGAAGGGCAGGCGCGTCTCTCCCCGCGTCGCCGGCGGGGTCCCGCCGGGAGGTCCCGGCGCCGCCGCTGACCGCCCCGCCTCGACCCCGGGCAACGGTCCGTTCCCGGACGAGGAGGATCCTCTGCTGCAGGCGAAGGTTCCTGACCCGGGGGGCGATGGTTCCGGGCTTTCAACCGGGTCCGGGGGGCTGCTACAGGCGGGGACGGAAGCGCCGGAGGCGCTGGCACCGTCCCCACCCGCGAGGAGCTCACCCATGCCGTCTGCCCGTCATCGCCCCCGAGCCCC
>DAPKRP010000468.1:0-4533 GCA_031800515.1 Polyangiaceae bacterium LLY-WYZ-14_1
ATTCACCGCGTCCCAGACCCGCCCCGCCGCCTGAGCGAGCTCGAGGGCGGTCACCTCCCGACGGCGGAGGAGCCCCGCCAGCCCGGTTCCGTCATAGCGAACGTATTCGTCGACTCGCACCGATGGTGAGCCTAGTGCCTCGCTCGAGAGTCGGTCCGGGAAACCGGCGCACACCGGGTCCGGGATCCATCAGCGAGCGATGCGCTTCGCGTCCTCGTCCCCCAACAGCCGAACCAGATCCGGCAGCTCCAGCAGCTCGGCGGCGGCCTGGGCCGGTGTCCGCCGGCCGTCGAGCACCGCCGCTTCGAGGGCGGGCAGACGTGTCCGCACCGAGCTCGAGGCGAAGAACCGCCGGAGCAGGTGCTCTTCCACCAGGCTGCGCATCCACCCGCGCAGCTGCTCCTGGCGCAGCGCCTCGAGCTCGCCGGAGGCGGTCAGGGCCTCCCGGTGCCGCTCCACGAGGCCCCAGAGCTCGTCGAGTCCGGCGGCGGTCGCCCCGCTGACGAGCACGCACTCGGGCTTCCAGCCTTGCCTCCGGGGCGGCAGGTAGCGCAGCGCCGCCGCATAGTCCCGCTGCGCCTCCCGGGCCCGGGGCAGCAGGGGCCCGTCCGCCTTGTTGACGGCGATGGCGTCGGCCAGCTCGAGGATGCCCTTCTTGATCCCCTGGAGCTCGTCCCCGCCGCCGGGCTGCATGAGCACGAGGAAGAAGTCCACCATGCCGGCGACGACGGTCTCCGACTGCCCGACCCCTACGGTCTCCACCAGCACCAGATCGAAGCCGGCCGCCTCGCAGAGGAGCAGCGTCTCCCGGGTTCTACGCGCCACCCCGCCCAGGGCGAGCCCGCTCGGCGACGGGCGGATGAAGGCCGCCGGGTGCTGGGCGAGCCGGGCCATCCGCGTCTTGTCCCCGAGGATGCTCCCCCCGGTGACGCTGCTCGACGGGTCGACGGCTAGGACCGCCACCCGCTTGCCCCGGTCCGCGAGGCGGGTGCCCAGGGCCTCGATGAGGGTGCTCTTCCCCACGCCCGGGGTGCCGGTGATCCCGACCCGGTAGGCCCCACCGGTCTCCGGCAGTAGCTGCTGGAGCACCGCCTGGGCGAGCGGAAGGTCCTGGGGGCGCAGGCTCTCCACCAGGGTGATGGCTCGGGCGAGGATGGCGCGGTCCCCCGCCCGTACCCCGGCGACGTAGTCGTCGACGTCGAGGCGACGACGTTGAGCTCCGGGGCGCGGAGCAGAAGGGGGATCGGCGGCAGCGTCACCGGAGGCGTCGGACACCCCCCCGGTCTGACCCAAGGGCAGGGAGCCGCGCAACGGCCCTCCACCGGTGGGTCAGACGGCCGCCGGCTCCGGCAGGGCACCGGCGGGTCGCTTCCGCCCGATGAGCGCGACGTAGTAGAGCGGCTCCCCCGAGGTCGCCTTCCGGTGCACGTACCGTCGTTCCGTTTCGACCTCGAAGTGGCCCCCGCGGATCAGGTCCCGCATCAGGCGGGCGAAGCCCGATTCGTCCGCCTGGGATTCGAGGAAGCGGTCCTTGATGTTGATGGCGACCCAGGCATCGTCGCTCACCAGCTTCCAGGCCCCTAGGAACGCCGCCGCCGGGATGTCGCCGAAGCCGAGGGCAGCCACCAGGGACAGGGCGTTCGGGGCGAACGTCTCGATGGTCTTTCGGTCTTCCGGGGCCAGGTCGGTCAGATCCCCGACGACGTAGTGCTCGTAGAGCCCGGGGCGGTCCCGATGGGCCGCTTCGGCCGCTTCCTTCAGGATGTCGATGCCCACCAGGCGGGACACCCCGCGCTCCCGGAGCGCCGCCCCGACCATGCCGTTGCCCGCGCCGACGTCGAGGCAGCGCAGCCCCGCGGGAGGCGCGTCATGGGCAGCGAGTCGCTCGATCAGCAGGTCGGTCACGACCGCCGGCGAACGGCAGCCGAGGGCCTCGCAGAACAGCTTCTCGTAGAGACCGGGGATGCGATAGATCTGGTCGTAGTCGTGGAATCGGATCGTTTCGATCCGACCGTTGCGTCGCACCTCGCAGCGTTCGCCGTCCTGGTCGACGCGTTCCCGAGGGATTCGGATCTCCAGCTCGTCCTTTTGCCTGTCTTCGGCGCTCCTGGTGAATGCATCGTTCAGCATGCACCGAGGGTCTCACGTCCCCACTTCGGTTGCGTTTCCGGGATGTGACAACGTGTTGGGATATGCCGCGGCCCAACGCCCCGAGCGCGGCATTTTGCGACGGTCAGGCGACGATCAGGACGCCTGCTGAGCGTCGAAGAGAACGCGTTCCAGGGCATCCAGGGTGGCGTTGGCCGCCTTCGCGATCACCGTGCCGGGCCCGAAGATGGCCGCGGCCCCCGCGTCCTGCAGCGCAGGGTAGTCCTTCGGGGGCACGACCCCGCCGACGACCACCAGGATATCGTCCCGGCCCAGGGCGGCGAGCTCGGAGCGGAGGGCCGGCACCAAGGTCAGGTGGCCCGCGGCCAGGGAGGAGACCCCGACGACGTGCACGTCGTTCTCCACCGCCTGCCGCGCGGTTTCCCCGGGGGTCTGGAACAGGGATCCGATGTCGACGTCGAAGCCCAGGTCGGCGAAGGCGGTGGCGATGACCTTCTGCCCTCGGTCGTGCCCATCCTGCCCCATCTTGGCGATGAGGATCCGTGGGCGGCGCCCTTCCCGTTCGACGAAGGCGTCGACGCGACGGCGGACCGCATCGACCTCCGCGGCGCCTTCCCCGGCGTGACCGACCTCGCCCCGATAGACACCCTGGATGGTCCGGACGACCGCCTGATGGCGCCCGAACACCCGCTCGAGGGCGTCGCTCATCTCACCGACGGTCGCCCGGGCCCGAGCCGCTTCGATGGACAGGGCGAGCAGGTTGCCTTCCCCGGTGTCGGCGGCCTTGGTCAACGCGTCGAGGGCGGCCCGCACCTTCCCATCGTCCCGTTCCGCCCGGAGCCGTTCCAACCGGGCGAGCTGGGCCGCCCGGACCTTGTCGTTTTCGACCACCAGGACCTCCGGGGGATCGTCCCGTTCCGGCCGATACTTGTTGACTCCGACGATCACCTGGCGGCCGGCATCGATCCGCGCCTGAGCGCGGGCCGCCGCCTCTTCGATCCGCATCTTCGGGATGCCCTCTTCGATCGCCCGGGTCATTCCCCCGAGGGACTCGACTTCGTCGAGGTGGGCCTGGGCCCGTTCCGCGAGCTCGTGGGTGAGGCGCTCGACGTAGAAGCTCCCCCCCCAGGGGTCGACGACGCGAGTGGTGCCGCTTTCGAGCTGGAGCTGGAGCTGGGTGTTCCGGGCGATGCGCGCCGAGAAATCCGTCGGCAGGGCGAGCGCCTCGTCGAGGCTATTCGTGTGGAGGGACTGGGTGTGACCCTGGGTCGCGGCCATCGCCTCGACCGCCGTGCGGATGACGTTGTTGTAGACGTCCTGGGCGGTCAAAGACCACCCGCTCGTCTGGGAGTGCGTGCGAAGGGCCAGGGACTTGGGATGGCTGGTGCCGAAGAGCTGCCGGACCAGCCGGGCCCAGAGCAACCGCGCGGCCCGAAGCTTCGCCACTTCCATGAAGAAGTTCATCCCGATCGCCCAGAAGAAGGAAATGCGCGGGGCGAAGGCGTCCACGTCGAGGCCGGCTTCGACGCCGGTGCGGATGTACTCGACCCCGTCCGCGAGGGTGTAGGCGAGCTCGATGTCCTGCGTCGCCCCGGCTTCCTGCATGTGGTAGCCGCTGACGCTGATGGAATTGAAGCGGGGCATGTGCGTCGCCGTATGGCGGAAGATGTCGGCGACGATCCTCATGGAAGGTTTGGGCGGATAAATATATGTATTCCGCACCATGAATTCCTTGAGGATGTCATTTTGAATCGTGCCGGTGAGCTTTTCCTGAGGAACCCCCTGCTCTTCCCCAGCGACGATATACAGCGCCATCACCGGGAGGACCGCGCCGTTCATCGTCATCGACACGCTCATCTGATCCAGGGGGATCCCATCGAAGAGGATCTCCATGTCGGCGATCGAGTCGATGGCGACGCCGGCCATCCCGACGTCCCCGACCACCCGGGGGTGGTCCGAGTCGTAGCCCCGGTGCGTGGCCAGGTCGAAGGCGATGGACAGGCCCTTCTGCCCTGCGGCGAGGTTCCGGCGGTAGAACGCGTTGGAGGCCTCGGCGGTGGAGAAGCCCGCGTACTGCCGGATGGTCCAGGGACGCCGGACGTACATCGTCGAATACGGCCCGCGAAGGAAGGGCGGGAACCCGGGGTAGGTGTCAAGGTGGGGCACCCCCTCGAGGTCCGCCGATCCATAGGCCGGGCGCGTGTCGATGCCTTCCGGGGTCGACCAACGGCGCTCGGCGCCGGGTCCGGCGGCCTGCTTCCAGGCGTCCCGGTCCGCCGACCCACCCCCGGCGTCCACCGCGTCGAAATCGACGCCGGCGAAGTTCGGGAGGTCGGCCGGGGAGTCCGGGTTCGGGGGGGATGTCGTCATCGGTTCACCTCCGGCGTGTCGCGGGGGTCGGGGTCGACGGCGGTCGCGTCGGCC
>DAPKRP010000469.1:0-3289 GCA_031800515.1 Polyangiaceae bacterium LLY-WYZ-14_1
CCTCGACCGCCACCCGTCGGCTGCCCCGGGGCACGACCTCCTCGCGGTAGGCGTCGTCCTGGGACAGGAAGCGTTCGACGCAGGGCATGGAGACGACCCGGCTCGGGGTGCCCCGTTGCTCCAGACGGCGCCGCGCCTCGACGGCGAGGGCCACCTCGGAGCCGGTGGCCAGGAGGACCACCTCCGGCGCGCCGCCCTCCGCTTCGGCGAGGACGTACCCGCCCCGCCGAAGGGTCGCCGGGTCGAAGTCCGCGGGCCGCTCGAGGGCGGGGAGCTTCTGGCGGGAGAGCACGAGGCAGGTCGGCCCCGGGTTCCGGAGCGCCGCCCCCCAGGCCCAGGCGACCTCGAGGGCGTCCGCCGGCCGCCAGGTCTCGAGGTCCGGGATGAGCCGCAGCGCCTCGACGTGCTCGATGGGCTCGTGGGTCGGACCGTCCTCCCCCACCCAGAAGGAGTCATGGGTGAACACGAAGACCGATGGGATCTTCATCAGCGCGGCGAGCCGGATCGTCGGCCGCATGTAGTCGCTGAAGACGAGGAAGGTCGAGCCGTAGGGTCGGAACCCGCCGAAGAGCGCCATGCCGTTCACCGCCGCCCCCATCGCGTGCTCCCGCACGCCGAAGTGGAGGTTCCGGCCGGAGAAGGACGGGTCCGGCGCCGTGTCGCTCGGCATCGACGTGGTGATCACGTCGCCCCCGTCGGGGATCACCGTCTTGGTGGACGGGGCCAGGTCCGCCGAGCCCCCGACCAGCGCGGGGACCCGGGGGGCGATGGCGGCGATGGCCTTGCCCCCGAGGCTGCGGGTGGCGTCTGCCTTCCCGGCGAGGGCCTCGGCGACGACCGCCTCCAGGTCGTCCGGGACCGTGCCCGCCTGGTGGGCGTCCCACCGGGCGCCGAGGTCCGGGTCCTCTTCCCGGATGCGGGCGAGGCGCGCCTCCCAGGCCTCCCGCTGGAGACGACCCTGCTCCGCCCGACGGGCGAAGAGCTCCCGCACCTCGTCGGGCACGTGGAAGGGCCCGGGAGCCTCGAAGCCGAGGCTCCGCTTCGCCTGAGCCGCGTCCTCGGCGCCCAGGGGGTTGCCGTGCACCTTTTCCGTCCCCGCCTTCGCCGAGCCGTGGCCGATGGTGGTGCGGGCGATGACGATCGACGGTCGATCGGTCTGGGTCTTCGCCTTGAGCAGGGCGCGGCGGAGGGCGTCCTGGTCGTGACCGTCGACCCGCTGGACGAACCAGCGGTTGGCGGCGAAGCGCTGCTCGACGTCGTCGCCGACGGCGATGGAGGTCTCGCCCTCGATGCTGATGCCGTTGTCGTCGTAGACGTAGACCAGGTTGCCGAGGCCGAGGTGCCCGGCCAGGGACGCCGCTTCCGCGCTGATCCCCTCGAAGAGGTCGCCGTCGGAGACGATGCCGAAGACGTGGGCGGTGACCAGGGGGTCCTGCCCGGCCCGATTGAAGCGGGCGCCGAGCATCTTGGCGGCGATGGCCATCCCCACCCCGTGGGCGAAGCCCTGCCCCAGGGGGCCCGTCGTCACCTCGACCCCCGGCGTGTGGCCGTACTCCGGGTGCCCCGGCGTCTTGCTCCCCCACTGGCGGAAGCGCTTGAGCTCGTCGAGGGGCAGGTCGAACCCGGTCAGGTGGAGCAGGCTATAGAGCAGCGCCGAGGCGTGCCCGGGGGACAGGATGAAGCGGTCCCGGTCCGGCCAGTCCGGCGCCGTCGGGTCGTACCGAAGGACGTCGTGCCAGAGCACGAAGGCCATGTCCGCCGCCCCCATCGGCGTGCCCGGGTGTCCCGACTGCGCCTGCTCGACGGCATCGACGGCGAGGAAGCGGATGGTGTTGGTGGCCAGCTGGCGGAGGCTCGGGTCGATCGGGTCCATGGAAGCTCCGAGCATGCTGTGCCGAAGGCCGTGCTCTGGTTTCAGTCCACCGACGCTTTCGCGACGAATCGCGGTCCCCGCAGCGCAGGCGGCCTCATAGCCCGGCCTCCCCTCGGGCTCCTTCGGCCGGCGCGGCTCGCCGATTCGGCCATCACGTCGTAGTAGTCCGGGATGGAGAGGCAGGCGCCGGAGAGACGACGGACGCGGCGACGCTGCCGCCGTCCCGGCCGCCAGCTCGCCTTCGCCAGCGCCGCGGCGGTCCTCTTCGTCCTGCCGGGCTGCTACCTGTCCTTCCGTCTCGAGGACGAGCCCCCGCCGCCGGATGGGGGCACGCCCGACGCGCCTTCGGCGGTCGTCGATGCGGACGTCGTCGTCCGCTGCGGTGGGCTCGAGATCCCCGTCGCCGCCGACGGGCTCACCCCCTCCCTGGCCCTTCCGTCCCCCGGCGGAGGCATCCAGGGAGGCGAGCTGGCCATGGCCTGGGTGGACGACTGCGTCCAGCAGGTCTTCTGGATCGAAAACCGAGGCATCGATGGGCTGCTGGTGGCCGGCGCCGTCCTGACCGGGGGGCAGGTGACCCGCGGACCTTTCCTGCTGATCGCGCCCGACGCGCCGCGCCGCGTCCGCCCGGAGACGATCGAAGCCGCGCGCCTCGGGGACGAGGTCGCCGTCTACTGGACCGCCGGGGACGCATCCCGGCCCCCCGGGGAATCCTATCTGCTGTTCTCCCAGCGGGTATCCCTGGACGGCGAGCTTCGGGGCGAGCGGGTCGAGCTGCCCTTCCGTTCGAGCCAGCGGGTCCCGCTGAAGGCCTTCGACGACGGCGCCGGCGGTCACCGACTCGTCGTCGCCGGGGCCCGGGGAGCGCCGGTGGCCGTCACCATCCCGGAGGACGCGCCCCCGACCGTCACGCCGCTCTCCGAGGGCCCCATCGATTGGATCTACGCGGTGGCCCAGGACACGCCGGACGTGTTCCGGGTGATCTGGGCGACCCGGACCGCGAACCCGGGAGAAAACGATCTGCTCATCACCTGGACCGCCCGCCTCTCGGACGAGGCCGTCGGACCGCGGCTGATCATCCGCCGGGCCGAGAACGTGTTGCTCTCCTTCTTCGGTCGGCCGGCGGTGGTGGCGCAGGGCAACCTCTGGATCGGCGTCTCCGAGCTCGACGGTCAATCCGTCCTCGTCTCTCCGAGGGAGGGCGACGCCCCCCGGCAGGTCACCGGGCTCCGGCAAGGGCGCCCGGTGCTCGCCGCGGGGCGGGACGAGGTGCTCGTCCTGGTGGGGGCCTTCGACGACCCCGCCCTCGACCTATCCGCCTTCGACGCGACGACCGGCGACCCCAGGAGGTCGCCCATCGACGTGAACGACGCCCCGGGCCTCGGGCAGACGGTCCGCTACGACGTCCGGGGGGAC
>DAPKRP010000470.1:0-1731 GCA_031800515.1 Polyangiaceae bacterium LLY-WYZ-14_1
AGCAGCAAGCGTCGTTCCACCTCGGCGAGGTGCCGATCGAGGTCGATCCCCTCGTCCGGAAGCCGGGTCGGGGCCTCCAGGGCGGCCCGGCTCGGGGGGGCGCTTCCGGCCGGCGCCGACGAAGGCGGGGAGCTGCCCGGGGCGTGCCGCTCACCATCGAGCCGGTGCCCCCCGGTGGTCCCGGCCTCGGGACCCCCGAGGACGTCGTCGAGGAGCAGATCCTCGGCTTCGACCAGGTCCCCCCGGGCGAGGGTGACCGCCCGTTCCACCACGTTCTCGAGCTCTCGCGCGTTCCCGGACCAGCGCGCCTCGACCAGAAACCGAAGGGCTCCCCGGGAGAAGGACAGGCGGCGCCCCCGGAGCGCCCCGTGGCGAGCCAGGAAATGCTCGGCCAGCAGCGGGATGTCCTCCCGGCGCTCGCGCAGGGGAGGCAGGTGGATCCGGATGACGTTCAGCCGATAGAACAGGTCCTGGCGCAGCCGGCCCTCCGCCACGGCCTCCTCGACCACCTGGTTCGTCGCCGCGAGCACCCGCACGTCGACCGCCTGCTCCTTCGCGGCGCCGACGGGTCGGACCCGCCGCTCCTGAAGCACCCGGAGGAGCTTCACCTGCAGGGAGACCGGCAGCTCGCCGATCTCGTCCAGGAACAGGGTGCCGCCGTCGGCGGCCCGAAACAGGCCTTCCTTCCGGGCGGTCGCACCGGTGAAGGCCCCCTTTTCGTGCCCGAAGAGCTCCGACTCCATCAGGTTCTCCGGCAGGGCGCCGCAGTTGACGGCGACGAAGGAGCGGCTGGCCCGGTCGCTTCGGTGGTGCAGCGCCCGGGCGACGACTTCCTTGCCCGTGCCGCTCTCCCCGGTGATGAGGACGCTCGCCGGGGAGGCCGCCACCCGGTCCACGAGGTCGATCACCCGCCGCATCGCGACGCTGCGGCCGACGATCTCTCCCCGCCGCCAATCCCGCCGCACCTGCGCCCGGAGCTGCCGGTTTTCCTCGACGATGCGGCCCTTCTCGAGGGCCTTGTCGACGGTCGCCCGGAGAACGTCGTTCCGGAAGGGCTTCTCCAGGTAGTCGTAGGCGCCCTTCCGCATCGCCTCGACCGCCTGCTCGGTGCGGGCGTGGGCGGTGATCATCACCACCTGGGTGGCCTCCGAGCGCGCCCGGGCCGCGTCGAGGACGTCCATCCCGGAGCCGTCGGGCATCACCAGGTCGGTGACCACCAGGTCGAAGGGACGGCGCGCCTCGGCCAGCGCGCGGGTGCCCGGGCCCGCCCCCTCGGCCACGTCGACCTCGTAGCCCGCCCGCCGAAACAGAACCTGGAGCATGCCCCGAAGCCCGGCCTCGTCGTCGACGATCAGGAGCCGGGGGCGGCCCGCGGAGCTTTCTTCCTCCGATTCCGAGGCGACGTGATCGCCGTCCCGGTCCCTCCGGAGGGGCGGGTCGGCGTCGGCGACCCGGGCCGACGGGGGCGGGCCCTTCACCCGAAGCCGGGACGCCGCTCGGCGCGGTCATCCTCCGGAGCGACCCGAAGCCCCTGAACCGCGTCCCAGCCGACGACCACCCGGTCGTCCTTCGGGGGGCGGCGCTCGAGCAACAGGAAGGCCTCCGCCAGCGTTCCCCGGGCGACCTGGTCCACCTGCATCGCCGAGCCCGGCCGACCGAGGTAGAAGGTGACCCCGTGCTTGGCGGCGATCTCGAAGCGGTCCCCGGAGATCTCGATGCCGTCGATCTCGG
>DAPKRP010000471.1:0-2282 GCA_031800515.1 Polyangiaceae bacterium LLY-WYZ-14_1
CGCCTCCGGGGTCTCGACCTCGCCCAACCCCTCCGGACCGAAAGCGAGCTGAGCGCCGGCGGCGGCTGCCGGGGGCCGCGACCGTCTCGGCGGGCGCCCCCCTCGAGCCCGGTGTCGCCGGACGACCGGGGAGCCCGGCCGCCGGCGTCGGTCAGTCCGCGCGCTCGCGGATGATGAACTGCACCCGGCGATTCCGGGCCCGGTTCGCGGCGGTGATGTTCGGCACGATGGGCCGGGTCATCCCGTAGCCCTTCGCTTCGAGGCGGCCCGCATCGACGCCGTTCCGAATGAGCCAGTCCCGGACGGCGGCCGCCCGCCGCTGGGAGAGGTCCATGTTGAAGCCGGCGCCGCCCCGATTGTCCGTATGCCCTTGGATCTCGACCTTCCGGATCTGCGGATTCTGGATCAGGACGCTGGCGATCTCGGTGAGCAGGTTCTCGCTGTTGGGAAGGATCTCGGCGCTGTCGGTCGCGAAGTTGATCCGTCGGCGGAGCACGATCTGGCCGCGCCGGGCGATGACCGTGGGGTTCTCCGGGGCCTTCAGGATGGTCACGTCGAGCTGGGTGGGGGCATCCCGGGTCAGGCGAACCCCGGGGATCAGCCGAAGCAGATAGCCCGGCGCTTCGACCCGAACGCCGACCGTGCCGGGCTCGAGCTCTTCGAGCAGGGCGGTGCCGTCGGAGCCGGTCGTCGCCGAGTCACCCCGGCCTTCGATGGTGATGGTGGCACCCGGCACCGGGTCCCCGTCCTCGTTGGTCACCCGAGCCCGGAGGCTGGCGAAGCGCGGCGCCGACACCAGCGGGCAGGTCACCTCGACGTCTTCGCCCCCTTCCGGGAGGGTCGCCTCGCAGCGCCCCGGCTGGTGGTCCGGGTGGCTGACCTCCATGGCGACCCGCCCCGGCTCGAACTCGTAGCTGCGGAAGCCGCCATCCGGGCTGGTGTAGAGCGCCGTGACGTCCCGACCCGGGAACCGCACGACGGCCCCCTCCACCGGGGCGTTCGTGCCCTGGGTCACCACCCGGCCGAGCACCCGGCCAAGCTCCGGCGCTTCCGGCTCGGCTTCCACCTCCCGCTCGATGGTCCGCACGATGGGGTCCGGGGGCAGGGGGGTGGCGTCGTAGGCGTAGGACACGCCGAAGAGCAGGTTCCAGGGGGCCGTCGCCGCCAGTTCCCGGACGTCCGTGTTGACCCCGGTCAGGCCCACGTCGATCCCCAGCGTCGCCGTCAACCCCTGGACCGGCGGCAGCACGCGGACCCCCAGGGTGAGCAGCTGGGGAAAGGACGAGAACCCCTCCAGGTCGAGGCAGCTGTCTTCTCCCGGGGGGATCCGGCCATCGTCATCCTCGATGATGAGGCAGTTGTACTCCTGGCGGTTGGCTGGCACCCGCAGCGTCCATTCCAGGATCGGGTGGATGAAGAAACCGTCCGTCACCTCGAGGGGAGATTCGAAACCGACCCCGATGTCGAAGAAATCCGTCCGGTTGATCCCCAGGGCGAAACGTTCGATGCGGGTGACGAGCTGGTCGGTCTCGTCGGAGAACTCGTCCTCCCGCTCGTCCTCGGGGATCGCGTTGAATCGATCTTGTTCGACGTCTCGGATCAGGTTCTCCGAGCGGTCGAAGAGGTAGCGAAAGCTGAGCCGGGCGATGAAGGGGATCGGATTGTCCAGGTAGCGCAGGTCCGCGCTCGCCCCGGCCCGGAGGCTAAAGCTCGTGCTGTCGAGGACGACCCCGATGTCCCCCACCGTGTTCAAGAACAGCACGGAGAAATCGCCCCCGACGGTCAACCAGGGCAGGACGGAGTAGAACCCCTTCGCGCCGAGGATGGTGTCCCCGAGCACCTGGAAGAGCTCGGGATTTTCCTCCGGGTTCGAGTTGGCCCCCGCCCGCACGCTGGCGAACAGCTCGAGGAAGGGGAGCGGTGTCCAGCTGAGGGATAGGGTCCCGGCGATCCGCTGGTTGCTGTCCCCGTCTTCCAAAAAGTCGTCGGCGGTGAAGTACTCCGCCAGGAGCTGAAGGCGGAAGGACCCGGGGGCGCCGCTGCCCGCGTCCACCACCCGGAGCCCACCGATGGGCCCGTCGATGGTGTTGTGGGTGCGCATCCGCCGAGCGCGGTCCTCCCGAACCTCCGGGGGGATGGCGCCGGGCACCTCGTCGGTGCCGACCAGCTCCGGTGGGGCGTCGTCGCCGACCCGGTCTTCCCCGACGTCCGGGCGCCCGTCTCCCGGGGCGGGGGAGGTCGCCGGGGGCGCTTCGGATGATGGACGCGCCGCCCCGCCAGCC
>DAPKRP010000472.1:0-1750 GCA_031800515.1 Polyangiaceae bacterium LLY-WYZ-14_1
GAAGCGGCAGGTGACGCCCACGGGCACCGCCATCCGACGGGGGTCGGCGAAGGGCATGTCGTCCGCGTAGGCCAGGAAGCGGGCGTTCTCCGCGTGGGTGCCGAGGCCGATCGCGTAGACCGTCCCCCGGGCGATGGAGCCTTGTTTGGGCTCGATCACCACCTTGGCGAAGCCGAAGAACTCGGAACCATCGGGATAGACCTCGTACTGGCGGGTCACCACGTTCGGGCTGAGAAACGCCAGATGAACCACCGACTTCGGGCAGGCGCCGTGGTGCTGGGGGATGCGCACGCCGGTGGCCGAATAGCGCTTCGAGATGTTCCCCGCGGAATCGACGCGGAGGAAGTGGAAGGGCAGCCCGGGGCGCTCCGGGTCCGAGAGGTTGCAGAGCCGATGGGCGACGGTCTCGTAGGACGAATCGAACAAGCTCGCCAAGAGCTCGACGTCGTAGCGGGTTCGTTCCGCCGCCTGGAGAAACCGGTCGTAGGGTAGGAGCAGGGCGCCGGCGAAGTAGTTGGCGAGATTGATCCGGAGGAGCCGCTTCGTCTCCCCGTGGCGCAGGGGATAGCCGTCGAGGATGGGCTCGATGAGCCGCTCGTCCTCGAAGAGCTGGAGCGCCATCGTGTGGGCGAGCTGAAACTTCGCCCGTTGCTCCGGCAGCTGGGTCGAGAGGGTGACCACCCCGGCGTCCGGGTCCCAGCTGCGCACGACGGAGCTTTCCCCGTCGGGCTCCACCCGACGCACCTCGATCCCCATGGCCCGAAGGAGCACCTCGGCGAGCCCCCGGCTGCCGAGGTCCGGCTCCACGCCGTGGGCCTGGCGGAAGGCTTCGGCCCGCTCTTCGAGGGCGGGGAACCAGTTCTTGTTCGCCTCGAGGAAGTCCGTGACCTCGTCGAAGGGGCTGTGGTCGAAGCGAAGCTCGTCCGCCGACGTGGCCGCGTCCCGTTCCTGCCGGGCGATGCTCGCCAGCAGGTTGTCGAGCTGACTGCGGGTGGTCTTGTACAGATTGAACAGCGCCGTGATCGTGGTGACGATCCGGGAATCCGCGCTCAGGCTCGTCAGGTCGTCTTCGCTCAGCTTGAGGGAACGGAGCAGGGGCTCGTCGAGGAGCCGCGCGAGCCCATCGTCCACATGCCGCTCGCCGAGGCTCTCCATGAACTCCTCCGTCGAGATCCCGTAGAGCTGGAGGGCTTTGAACAGGAGCGGCGGCTGGACGCTGCGCTTCCCGGTCTCGATCAGGCTGAGATAAGGGGGCGAGATCTCGAGGCGCCGGGCCACCTCGCTCTGCTGAAGACCGGAGGCGACCCGGAGCTCCCGCAGTCGGAGCCCCATCCGCGCCTGGTCCTTGTTCACGGCCACCGGCGTTGTGTAACGACGAGGTAAACGAATGGCAATCGCCGGATGCCCGGCGTTGGCTTTCGCACGTCCCGGCGGGACCACGACATCCGTGGCGCGGTGATGCCCCGTTCGGTGGCGGCGCCCGGCGCAGCTCGGCGCCATCCCCGGGGAAAGCCCTCGAAACCCCGCCGTCGTGAGCCGGCACGAGCCTTGCTGATGAGGGGGATAGACCCGGCGGCGACGGGACCGCGGGCGCCCGGCTTTTCAACAACATCCGGTGCGTCGACGAGGGGTCGGGCGGCCGACGCGCGCCCGTCGCCGCCGGGTCGACTTGTTGCCTTTCTTGCTTATCGCGCCTCCCCCGGGCCCCCCCGGGGGGAGGCGTGTTCCATCCCGCCGGGAGCGGGGGGAC
>DAPKRP010000473.1:0-6616 GCA_031800515.1 Polyangiaceae bacterium LLY-WYZ-14_1
CGCCGACGCGAAGGAGGCCTGGATGACGGTGAACTTCGTCGAGAGGTCCCTGACCGGGATGAAAAACCGCTGGATGTATTCGTAGAAGGCGACGACGGTGCCGACCCAAGCGGCCGACGCGGTCTCGTCGAGGCCGCCGGCGCGGACCCCGGCGTACCAGAGCAGGAGCGCCACCGTCGCCGTCGCGACCGCCTCGACGACGGAGTAGAGCAGCGCGTCGTACCGGATCGACTTGAGGTTGGCCTCCCGGTAGGCGTCGTTGATCGCCCGGTACTCCGTGGCGCAGAGCGGCTGTCGGGAGAGCGCCTGGACGACGGCGATGCCCTGCACCTGCTCGGCCAGGTAGGAATTCAGCTGGGCGATGCGCCGACGGATCTCCCGGAACGCGGTCCGCGCCCGGCGGCGGAAGGCATCGACCACGACGGCCAGGACCGGGAGCACGGTCAGGGTCACCAGGCTGAGGCGCCAGTCCAGGGCGAACATGAACAGCACGATGCCCAGCAGGGTGACCACGTCGGCGACGGCGGTGACCGCCCCGGAGGCGAACAGCTCGGACAAGCCGTCGACGTCGTTGGTCGCCCGGGTGACGATGCGGCCGCTCGGGGTCCGGTCGAAGTAGCGCAGCGGCAAGCGCTGGATGTGGGCGAAGACGGCGCGCCGGAGGTCGGCCATCGACCGCTGGCCGGCCAACTGCATCGTGTAGGTCTGGACGAAACGAAAGAAGGTCTCGAGGACGACGGAGCCGGCGTAGAAGGCCACCACCTCGAAGAGCCGGCGTCGGCTTTCGTCGATGAGCACCGCATCGATCGCCTGCTTCAGGAGCAGCGGCTGCACCAGATTCGCCCCGGCGACGGCCGGCATCGCCAGGAAAGCGACCAGCAGGAGCCGGCTCTGGGGCCGCAGGAACGGGAGGAGGCGGGCGAAGAGCTCCCGGTCGAGGCGTCCCGTCGGCGGCGCGTGGTCTTCCTGCAGGGATGGGATGCTGAGGCCGCCGGGCACCAGCGGCACCTCCGGGACGCGCCGGCGGGCGGTGGTGGTGCTGGTGGTGTCGTCGACGGTCACAGGTCCCGGAGCTCCTGCTCGAGCTGCTGGCGGCTGGCGATTCGGGCGTAGAGGCCGTCCGAGGCGGAGAGCTCTTCGTGGGTACCTCGTTCGACGATGCGCCCCCGGTCGAGGACCAGCACCCGGTCCGCCCGGGCGGCAGCAGCCACCCGCTGGGTCACGAGCACCAGGGTCCGCCGCTGCCCGACCCGGTCGAGGGCGTCGAGGATCGCCGCCTCGGTCCGGGCGTCGACCGCGCTCAACGGGTCGTCGAGGACCAGGATCGCCGGTTCCGTGAGCAGCGCCCGGGCCAGGGCGACGCGCTGCTTCTGGCCGCCGGACAGCTGGACGCCCCGCTCCCCGACGGGGGTCTCGAAGCCCTGGGGAAGTCGCTCGATGTCGTCGAGGACGGCGGCTTCCTCGGCCGCGGCGCGTATCCGGTCTTCCACGTCCGGGGCCGACGGGTCGGGCAGGCCGAGGGCGATGTTTCGACCGACCGTGCTCGAAAACAGAAAGGGCTCCTGTTGGGCGTAGGCGACCCGCCGCCGGAGGGCGGCCAGGGAGACCCGGGTCACGTCCCGGCCGTCGACTTCGACCGTACCCGGAGGCGTCGGCAGAAGTCGGGCGAGGAGCGCGGCCAGGGTGCTCTTGCCGGCCCCGGTGCGGCCGAGGATGGCGAGGGTCTCCCCCGGGGCCACCCGGAAGGAGACGTCGTCGAGGGCCACCGTGCCGTCGGGGTAGCGGTAGCCGAGGTTTCGAACGACGAGCTCGCCCCGGGGTCGTCGACCCATCGCGCCGGCGTTCTCCGGATCGTCCGTGACGGCGGCGTCGTCGTCGGGAAAGGGCTCGGGCCGGTCGGGCTCCTCGACGACGGGGGCCGTATCGAGGACCTCCGCGACCCGCGCCCAGGAAGCCCTCCCCCGCTGGACGACGGAGAGGATGAATCCGATGGCCATCGTCGGCCAGACCAGCGATCCGACGTAGGCGTTGAACTGGGTGAACTGGCCGACGGTGAGCTCACCGTCGAGCACCATGCCGCCGCCGACGGCGATGACCGCCAGGGTGCCGACGGAGAACAACCCGGAGAGCACGGGCCACATCGCCCCCCGGAGCAGGACGAGGGACATGTTGCGCCGGAGCGCTTCCTGGTTGGCCTCCTCGAAGCGGTCGTGCTCCCGCTCTTCCAGGCCGAAGCTGCGCACGATGCGGACGCCGAGGACGTTTTCCTGGGCGCGACCGGAGAGCTCGCTCAACGCCTCCTGGGCGGACTGGCTGCGGTGGTAGACGGCCCGCCCGAACTGCCGCGTCGCCACCGCGAAAAGGGGATAGGGCAGCATCGCCCAGAGGGTGAGCTCGACGGAGATCGTCAACATGAAGCTCAGGGCGATGACGTAGGCGAAGATCGCGTTGACGACGCTGAGGAGCCCGAAGCCCACCAGCAGGCGCACCTGGCCGATGTCGTTCGTCGCCCGGCTCATCAGGTCGCCGGTCGATTCTCGCTGGACGAAGGGGTCTCCCAGTCTGTGGATCGCCTCGAGGAAAGCGTTCCGAACCCGGAGCTCGACGTCTCGACCGACGTCGTAGATGGCGATGCGGGAGGCCGTGCGCACCACCCACATCACCGCGGCGAGCCCGAGGACCCCGGCGGCGAAGCGCACGACGGTCTGGTAGGAGCCCGCGGTGAGGCCATCGATGGCGTGCCGCAGCATCCAGGGGATCGACTTGTCGATGACGTTGGTCAGCAGCAGCAGGGCCACGCCGACGGCGATGCGTCGTCGGTAGGGGCGGAGGAAGTCCGCCACCCGGGACCGTCGTCGGCGGGGTTCGGCGAGGGCGTCCATCGGGTCAAGCGCTCCCGGCCGGGGCCCGGACCGCCCCGGTGTCGCCGGTGCCGACGCCGGGAGGTGGGAGCCGGAGGTAGCGGACCAGCCGGCCCGTCCCGAAGTAGAAGGGCACCGTGTCGACCAAGGCGGCGAGCAGCTTGAAGACATAGCCCGCGCCGATGAAGGTCAGGAGCTGGGGCCCGAGGGGTGCGGACTCGTCGACGGGGAGCGCCCCCGCGTAGAAGTGGGTGATGAGGATGACCGCGGTGGTGTCGACGAGCTGGCTCACCAGGGTCGAGCCGTTGTTCCGAAGCCAGAGATGCCGCCCGCCGGTCAGGGACTTCCAGAAGTGGAACACGCGGACGTCGACCAGCTGGGCCGCCAGGTAGGCGATCATCGACGCGCCCACGGCTCCGAAGGCGAGCTCCCGCACGCGGAAGAAGACGCTGCTCTCGTCTCCGGGTCCCGAGCCTGGCAGCTCCCCGCCAAGCCAGAGGATCAGCACGATCCAGAGGTTCAGGGCGAGCCCCATCCAGACCACCTCGTTGGCCCGACGTTCGCCGTAGAGCTCGGAGAGGAAGTCGGTGCAGAGAAAGGTCACCGGATAGGGAAGGACGCCGATGGCGATGGGCATCGGGACCGTCAGCCCAAGCCCCGGAATGGTGAAGGACAGGTCGAGAAAGCGGGTGATCCCCAGGATGTTCAGCATCCCCAGGGTGCCGAGGAACAAGCCCGAGAGCACCAGGAACACCCGGTCCCGTCGGGCCTGCACGACCCGCTCGGGCAGCCGTGGCAACCCGTCCCAGAGGTATTGCTCCGACGGGAGCGGGTCGGTTGGGTGCGCGCCGTCGGCATGGGTCGACGGGCCGCCGCGGCCGTCAGCGGCCATCCGGTGTCCCACCCTCGTCCGGGGCCCCGCCGGGCCCCGTCGTCGTCTTCGTCGACGGCGCGAGCATCTTCCGTTCGAGCCCTCGCCAGGCCTGGTGCTCCTTGCCGGCCCGGTGGGCGTCCCCCAAGGCTTCGTAGAGCCCCGGGACGACCACCGTCAGGCCCCGCTCCCGCGGGAATCGGCCGAGGAGCTCGGCGAGGGCAGGCAGGGAGACGCCGGGGGTCGCCAGGAGCTTGCCGTAGGCGAGCCTGCCGTCGGTCCCGCCGAGGCGACCCGAGGCGGGGAGCCGGCGCATCGACGAGCCACGCTCCGGGTCGCGGGCGTCGACGACCTCGAGGGATTCGTCGAAGCGCACCAGCGCCGCGCCCTCCGGCAGGGCGTCGGCGAGCTCGTCGAGGGCCGCGGTGAGATGGGCTCGGGCGGCGTCCCCAGCGGGCGGACCGCCCTGGTTCCCGCGGGGAGTCGCCGGGCCCCCGGCCGCCGCGAGGAACCGGAACCGGTGGTCGTCCCCCCGTCGCAGGATCTCGAGGAGCGGGAAGCGCAGGCGCACTCCGGCCCCCGTCCCCGGGTCCCGGGAGCCCTCGCCGCCGTCTTCCGGGGAGCCGGCGGTCGCCCGAAGCACCCCCACCGGGGCCCCGTCCCAGAGCACCACGTCGCCCCAGTCGACCGGGGTCTCTCGAAAGGTCGGGCTCTGAACCACGCCGTGGCAGGGAGAGAGGGGCGCGACGCTGACGATCTCGAAGCTCAGGGCGCCTTCCGGGAGCGCCGGGTTGGCGGGTCCGAAGCCAGCTCCTCGGCTGGGCACCCGGACCTCGACCGGGGGGAGGGGTGCCCCGCCGGGGCCCTCCACCAAGGCCATGCCGGCGGCGTTGACCCGCGCCGGTAGCCCCAGCTGCGCCCAGGCGCGGGCGGCGTCCTCCCCGCGCCCGAGGGCGGTGGCGGCGATGGCCAGGTTCCAGAGCACCCGGCGCTCCGGACCAAGGTGCGCTTCGGCCTTCTGGGCCGCCTCGAAGGCATCGTCCCAGCGGCCCCGCCACTTGTGGAGGAGTACCGCGTCGAACCAGAAGTCGCCGTCTTCCGGTCGAAGGGCGAGGGCCTCGTGCAGGGCCTCCTGCGCCTCGGCGTCCCGGGTCGGTCCGAGCAGTCTTAGGGCGTTCGCTCGATGGATGGCCCAGCGCGCCGCGGCCTCCGTCGCGCCCTCATCGGCTCGTCCAGGAGGGGGGTCGGCGTCGAGGACCCGTAGGGCGTCGGCGGCGGGGCCCTCGGGCAACGGGGGCTCGTCCGGCGGCCGGCGCTCGGCCAGCCGTAGGAGGGCCGCTGCGACGGCCACGGCGAGCTCCGGGTCGGGTCGATGCGCCTCGGCGACGGCGGTCAGGGCCGCCGCCTCCCGGTCTCCGAGGGCTCCGGGCAGGACCCGGACGGCGTCCACCCAGAGGCGGGCGAGGGGTCGGTCGTCGGACAGGGCCGCCCGGACCCGGGGGTCCGAGACGAGCCGACCCACGCCGGGGCCCGGGCGGGCGTCGCGCAGCTCCCGCAGCGCCTCGGCACGGACCGCGGTCAGGGAGGGTTGGGGGTCGTCGCTGGTCGGCACCGCGGCCCCGGACCGTAGGGGCGGGACCCGCCCCCCGCAACCGCGGGACCCGCGCCGGCCCGGGAACTGCTATTCCCGGGGAGGCGCCTCGAGCACCATCTCCGCCTGCCCCTCCACGAGGTCGGGGCCGATGCTGAGGGTCAGGGTGACCCGTTCCCCGGGCTTGCGACGCCGAAGGGCAGCGGCGAGCTCGGCGGTGGTGGCGACCGGGGTGTCGTCGATGGCCACGATGATGTGACCGGTCCAGGGAATCCGGCGGCGGACGACGTAGGGTGGCGGCGGGTCGGAGGCCCCCCGAAGCCCAGCTCGGTAGGCGGGCCCCTCGGCGACCGCCTGGCGCACGCGGACCCCGGCGAAGTCGTCGTCGGCGAGGTCGTCGACCACGAGGCCGAGCCAGACCCCCCGGGAAGGGGTCCCGGGGCCATCCCTCGGACCCGCGCCTCCGGCTTCGGAGCCACCCGGCGCGCCCGTGGCGGGCGGAGAGGCGCGGCGGTCCCCCGGCGCACCCCGATGGGCCGCCACCCCCTGCCGGCTCCGGCGGAGCTCGTCGAGCAGCTCGGCCACGTGGGCGGAGGGGACGGCGAAGCCGATGCCGTGGCTACCGCCGGTGCGGGAGAGGATGGCGGTGTTGACACCGATCACCCGACCGTCGGCATCGACCAGGGGACCCCCGGAGTTCCCTGGGTTGATCGGCGCGTCGGTCTGGATGAGCTCCCGGACCGAGCCGCGGCCGGCCCCCGGCAGCCGGCGCCGGGCGGAGACGATCCCCTGGGTCAGCGTTCCGTCGAGGCCGTAGGGCGAACCGAAGGCGAGTACGGTCTGACCGACCCGCACCTCGTCGGAAGGTCCCAAGGAGAGGGGCGGCGCCGGCACATCGCCCTCCGGGTCGACGATGGCGAGGTCCAGGGTCGGCACCATGGCGAGGATGCGGGCGGGGAGAAAGCGGCCGTCGCCGAAGCGGACCTGCACCCAGGGCTGGCGGCCCGCTCCCCGGACCACGTGGGCGTTGGTGACCACCCAGCGTTCCGGTCCCACCACGAAGCCACTCCCGCTCGAGCTCCCGGCCCGCACGGAGACGCTGGACGCCTGGAGCCGCTGGGCGATGGCGATCCGCCGGGCGTCGGTGAGCTCCCCCTGGGCGGCCCCGGCGTCGGGGAGGGCCAGGAGGAGCCCGCCGGTCACCAGCGCCGCTGCGACGGCGATGCGAGGTCCCGCCAGGGGCGTCGACCGGAAGGTCCGGAAAAGACCCGGTCCGGCGGGCCCGGGGAGGTA
>DAPKRP010000474.1:0-2050 GCA_031800515.1 Polyangiaceae bacterium LLY-WYZ-14_1
CCGGCGGGACGTCCGGGCCCGTCGAGGCGCCGGGGGTGGGGCGCGGGCGAGGCGAAGGTCTTCGGGGGCGGCGGTGGGTCGATCTTGCCCGGGACCGTCGTCGCCCGGATCAGGGTCTCGCACCAGGCCTCGACGGTCCACGGGTCGAGGGGCCCGGGGGCGCGGGACGGGACCTCGTCGTCGGCCGTGTCGAGCGCCGTCATTCCACCTTCAGGATGGCGTGGAAGGCGGCCTGGGGGATATCGACCCGACCCACCGACTTCATTCGCCGTTTGCCCTCTTTCTGCTTCTCGAGGAGCTTCCGCTTCCGGCTGATGTCGCCGCCGTAGCACTTCGCGGTGACGTCTTTCCGAAGGGCTTTGACCGTCTCCCGGGCGATGATCTTCGCGCCGATGGCCGCCTGGATCGCGACGTCGAACTGCTGCCGGGGAACGATCCCCCGGAGCTTCTGGGCCAGGGACCGCCCCACCGCCTGGGACTTTTCCCGATGGACGATGGCGGAGAGCGCGTCGACCTTGTCTCCGTTGATCAACAGGTCGATCTTCACCAATGGGTTCTGACGGTATCCCTGGAGCTCGTAGTCCATGGAGGCGTAGCCCTTCGTGGCACTCTTCAGCTTGTCGAAGAAGTCGAAGAGCACCTCGGCCAGGGGCAGGTCGTAGACGACGATGACCCGGTCCGTCGAGGCGTACTTGAGGTCGATCTGTTCCCCCCGGCGCTCCTGGCAGAGCTTGAGCACGGCACCGACGAACTCCGAGGGGACGTGGATGCTCACCCGGAAATACGGTTCTTCGATGTGACGGATCTTCGCCGGGTCCGGGAGCTTCGACGGGTTTTCCACCAGGACCTTGTCCCCATCGTCCATGGTGACCTCGTAGATCACGTTCGGAGCCGTGGTGATGAGGTCCAGGCCGTACTCCCGTTCCAGCCGTTCCTGCACGACGTCCATGTGGAGCAGCCCGAGAAAACCGCAGCGGAAGCCAAAGCCCAACGCTTCCGAGGTCTCCGGCTCGAACTGGAAGGCGGCGTCGTTCAGGTTGAGCTTTTCCAGAGCGTCCCGGAGCTCGCCGTATTGGTCGCTATCCGTCGGGAAGATCCCGCAGAAGACCATCGGTTTGACGTCCTGAAATCCCGGGAGGGGAGCCTCCGCCTGGGGCTTGACGTGGGTGACCGTGTCGCCGACTTTCGCGTCTTCGACGCTCTTGATGCTGGCGGCGAAGAAGCCGACCTCACCCGGGCCGAAGGACTCGACCAGGAAGGGGTGCGGGGCGAAGACACCGAGCTCCGTGGCGTCGTGCTCCGCCTTGGTGTTCATCAACTTGATCTTGTCGCCCTTACGGAGGGTGCCGTCGAAGACGCGCACCATCGTGACCGCGCCCCGGTAGCTGTCGTACCAGCTGTCGAAGATCAACGCGCGCAGGGGACCGTCCGGGGACGGAACCTTCGGTGGCGGGATCCGCTGAACGATGGCTTCCAGGATCTCTTCGATGCCGATGCCGGCTTTGGCGGAGGCGGCGATCGCGCCGGTGGTGTCGAGGCCGATCACCTCTTCGACCTCGGCGGCGGTCCGCTCGACGTCGGCCCCGGGCAGGTCGATCTTGTTGAAGACCGGGATGATCTCGAGGTCGTGCTCGAGGGCGAGGTAGACGTTCGCCAGGGTCTGGGCTTCGACCCCCTGGGTCGCGTCGACGACCAGGAGTGCACCCTCGCAGGCGGCGAGGGAACGAGAGACCTCGTAGCTGAAGTCGACGTGTCCCGGGGTGTCGATGAGGTTCAGCTGGTAGTCGAGCCCGTCCTTCGCCTTGTAGGGCAGGCGAACCGTCTGTGCCTTGATGGTGATCCCACGCTCCCGCTCGAGCTCCATCTTGTCGAGGAACTGCTCTTTCGCTTCCCGCTTGGTCAGCGCCCCGGTGCTGTCCAGCAGCCGGTCGGCCAGGGTGCTCTTGCCGTGGTCGATGTGGGCGATGATCGAGAAGTTGCGGATGCGGGCGGGGTCGTGGGGCATGTTCGGCGAGGGGGGCAGCCAGAAACCGGAGGGGCGAGGGGCTCC
>DAPKRP010000475.1:0-4008 GCA_031800515.1 Polyangiaceae bacterium LLY-WYZ-14_1
GCGGGGGCGGCCGGCGCCTCCCGGCCCCCGGAGACCGGGGCCGTCGAGGAAGGCGTGGTCGACGCGGATCCGGAGACGCGGCGGCTTCGGGCCGAGCTGGAAGCCCTAGGCCTCGTCCCCCATGGCGACGAGCCCGTCGGTTTCCTGGTGGAGGGCCGCGCCGAGGTCCATCGGGTCTCCGCCCCCCCGGGTCGTTGCCTGACCCTGGCAGCGCGGTCCGCTACCGGGCTCCGGGATCTCGACGTCACCCTCTACGCTCCCGATGGCCGCCCCCTCGCCGAGGACATCGAGCCCGACGCCCACCCGACGGTCCAGCTGTGCGCCGGCCCCGACCGTCCCCGGGTCGCCCACCTGCTGGTCGCGGCTCTGGCGGGCCACGGCGATTATCGCATCCTGGCCTACCAGGGCGATGTCGAGACGCTCCCCGAGGTCCGCCGGGTCGTCGGTGGCAAGCCGGGGGTGGCCCTGTCCTCCCCGGGGACGCCGGCGGACTCCGAGCGCGCCCTCGAGGAGGCGGCGACCCGCTTCGCCGCCGGGGTGGAACGGGCCGGTTTCCTCCTGCGGGCGGAGCCCCTTCCCCTCGAGGCCCCGGAGGACGGTGTCGCCTTCGAGAAGCCCATTCGGGTGGCGGAAGGTCACTGCTATACCGTCGCCCTCTTCCACCCGGGGCCCCCGGGCTCGGTTCGCGTGACCGCCCTCGACGGCTGGGGCACCCCGCTGGCGCGCTCCGACCCGGGGGAAGGCCACGCCGCGCTCCAATGGTGCGCCGGCGAGAGCGGCTATCACGCGGTGCGTATCGACGGCCTCGACCAGGGGGGTCGACTGGCGGTCTGGGAGGTGGAGGCACGCCGGGTCGGCGGGGGACAGGACCTCTGGCTCGGGCGTCCGATCGACCCGACCTCGGACGGCGGCTCGGCGGCGGGGGCCCCGGATCCCGTCGCTCGATTTCGCCGGGCCCTGGTCGCCCGGGGGTATCCGCCCCCCCGGCGCCTCGGGAGAGGTCGATTGGTCACCGGCCAGGCGGTCGAGGGATTCCCGACGACCCGCCGCCGCGCCCGACGTGGCGCGGCCACGGGGTGCACCGCCTATCTCGCCGCCCCTGGGGATGGGCTCATCTCCGTCGACCTGGTCAGCCGGGAACCCGAGGGCGGGGTCATCACCCAGGCCCGGGCCTACGGCTCCGCGGGCGCGGCTAAGGTCTTGGTGCGCTGTGGGCCGGAACGCTCCGCCTCCGGGCTCCGGGTCTCGGCGGACCGGGGGGCGGGCGGCTTCACCCTCTGGGCCTCGGAACGACGCGACGGGGTCGGCGGGGCCGAGCCGGGCCAGTCGCTCCCCGGCAGGGACGGGCTCGGTCGATTGGCCACCGCCGAGCTCGCCCTCCTGGGCCGGGACCCCGCCCCCGACCAGCTGCTGCGCCCCCAGCGGGTCGTTCTGGGCGGACCGCCTCGGCCGCTGCTCTCCCCGGGCGACCAGGCGCGTTGCGTCTCGGCGATCGTCCTCGGGCCTCGTGACGGCCCCCCTTGGCGGGCGACGCTGGCGGCGGGCGCCGGCAGCGATTCCGTTACCCTCGACGACGGCGCCATCGACGACGACGCCCCGGGACGGGTCGTCGCGCGCCGGGGCCGGGGCCGGGGCCAGGCCGCGCTGGGCGCCTGTCTGCCTCCCGGAAGGGCGCCGTCCGGGGACTGGACGGTCCGCCTCGAGCCCCTGGAGGGAGGCGGGGAGGCGGACGGTCGGTCCCTCGAGGCGGTCGTCGTCGCCGCCACCCGCTGACCCCGATGGCGCGGGCCCCGGGCGGAGGGTCAGAGGGCCTTCGGCGCGAGGGGGGCGCCCAGCTCTTCGGTGCCGGGGTCGAGGGGTACGGCGCCGAGGCGGTTGCCGAGGCCAGCCCGTTCCAGCATCGCCTCGCAGAGGTCGGCGAAGTCGTAGCCGGCGCCCGCCGCGACCTTGGGCAGGAGGGAGGTCGGGGTGAGACCCGGCACCGTGTTGACCTCGAGCACGTATTCGTTTTCGCCCTCGGTCACCAGCAGGTCGACTCGACAGGCGCCGACGGCGCCGACGGCCCGGGCGGCGCGCTCGGCGATGTTCAGCACACCCTGGTAGCGGGTGGCCCCGAGCCGGGCCGGGAAGTGGTAACGGCTCCGACCGGACTGGTACTTCGACCGGTAATCGTAGAAGGCATCCGCGGGCTCTACCTCGATCGCCCCGAGGGCCCGCCCGTCGAGGATGCCGACGGCGACCTCCCGGCCTTTGACCAGGCGTTCGACCAGGACCTGGTCGTCGTAGCGACCCGCGTCGTCGATCCGGACCCGGGCCTCCGCGAGGGATGCGGCGCGGCCCGCGCCGACGCTGGATCCTCCCCGCCGCGGCTTGATGAAGACGGGAAACCCGAAGGAGCCGTGCAGGTTCTCGAGGAGCTCATGCTGCTGGCCGTCCGCCGCTTCGGCGAAGGCGTCGGCGGGCACGACGTAGTAGGGCGGCGTCGGCACGTTGAAGAGGCGGAAGAGCTCCTTCGCCTTCGCCTTGTCCATCGCGAGGGCGCTCGCGAGCACGCCGGACCCGGTGTAGGGAACCCCGAGCATCTCGAGGAGCCCCTGGACGCAGCCGTCTTCGCCGAAGGGGCCGTGGAGGGCGATGAAGGCGACGTCGATCGGGTTCTGTCTCAGAACCCGATCGATGTCCCGGTCGACGATCACTCTGGAGACGCGATAGCCCCGTCCGGCGAGGGCGTCCGCCACCGCGTCGCCGCTCCGCAGGGACACTTCCCGCTCCGGGCCGAGACCGCCCATGAGCACGCCGACGTGCTTGTCCATCATGTGTTTCATCTTCCCCGCGTCCCGTGTCCTGGGTTCCACGACGCCCTGAGCCCGATCGGTGTCCCGGTATCAGTGGCGGCGCTCGACGGTCAAGAAATCCAAGAGTTTGGCCCGGGTCAACCGTTCGGCTCCGGGCCGACGAGGTAGCGGTCCAGGTAGTCGTGCACCTTCCGTTCCACCTGACCCTTCATCGGCCGCAGCATCAGGCTCAGGTCGATCTGCACCCGAACCTCCGTCGCCCCGACGTCGATGCGCCCGTTCGCCCCGGAGCGCTCCAGGCGGAGCACGTCGCCTTCCCAGCGGTGCTTGATCTGCGCCTTTTCCTCCAGACGCGCGGCGATCCGGTCGGCGGCGGCCCGGGCCTGGTCGAGGCCGAGGTCGTGGCGGCGGCGGACGTCGATGGTGGGCATCGTCGTGGCGGCCGGTGCTAGCAGGGGCCTTCCGGGACGGCAAGGGTGGCTTGCGCGGGGGGACCCCCATGTTAGCTTCGCGCCCCATTAGCGGCGGAGGCCGCGCGTTGTTTCCGCGAATCAGGAGAGCTCCCGGCTCCCGCCTGCCTGGACGCTGCGGCGGGAAGCCTGGTCATCGTCGGTCCATCGGACCGGCAAGAGCTCGACGGAGGCGGGTGAGAAGGACCCTCGGATGACGTTCACGGAAGCCGCCCTTGAGGTGCTGCGCCTCGTCGGCAAACCCCTTCACTACAAGAAGATCACGGAAGTCGCGATCGAACGGAACCTGCTTTCCCACGTGGGAAAGACGCCCGAGGTGACGATGAGCTCGCGCCTCGCGACGATGGTGAAGAAAGACCGTGGAGACGCGCCGATCATCAAGGTGAAGCCCGGCGTGTTCGGGCTCAGAGAGTTCTCCGACGAGATCCTGAAGGCAGCGGAGCACGAGTCGGGGCACGACTACGAGCTCCCCCCGGAGACGGAAGCACCGGAGGCGGCGGGATCGGCCCCGGCGGAAAAGGCGGGCAACGGACAGGGTGGCCAGCCGGTGGACGCCTCCGCCAAGGGGGACGCCGGTGGCGACGCCGAGGTCGGGACGAAGAAAGACGACGAGGACGCCGGGGAATCGAAGAAGGCGGCCTCGACGCGACGCCTCCCCGGCCAGGAGGTCTTCCCGGAGGAAGACGACGACGACGAGCCGATCTTCGGCAAGCCCAGCGACGGCGACGAGGACGACGACGACG
>DAPKRP010000476.1:0-12656 GCA_031800515.1 Polyangiaceae bacterium LLY-WYZ-14_1
CGGTAGTACCCGCCCTCCGGGTGCGGTCTGAGCCCCAGCCGCGCGACCAGTGTGGCCACCTCCCGCCCTTGGCGCCCCGACCCACCGACGTCGCACATGCCCAAATACTACTCGACGAGGGGCGTCCGCAGCGAGCGCCGCTTGGCATCGCGTTTCTGATCGTCGCTGCGGGGCCCGGTTCGCTCGGGTGGCCTCAGGGGCTCCTCCGGGAAGGACATCCCCTCTTGTGACGCGGTGGCGGCGCAACCGCCCTTCGCCAACGACCGGGTCCTCGAGGTGGAGACCCACTGGCCGACCGAACACGGCGCGCCCCCCTGCGACGCGCCCCCGGAGGCCGCCGGCGACGACGCCGCGACCCTGAACCGGCGGCTCTGCCAGCCCGTCGCCGAGGGCCTCTTCCAGATGCTCGTCTCCCCCAACCACAACCACGTCCACCTCGAGCTCGTCCCGGACTGGGACGAGCGAATCTTCGTCCGCTAAGCGCCCGCGGTCGCCGGCTGTAGGCGACCCTGGGCGCTCCCAGGTCGAAACGGGATCGTGGACATGGCTCGGTCACGGAATCGTGTCCGGGGGGTGCTACGAATCCCTCGTGGTCTGCGGTAGGTGTAGAAAGACGCGGCCAGAACGCGGACCAGGGGAGATCACTGCGGTGATGCGGGATCGATGGGACGGTGAAGCCAGCCTCCGTGGACCCGGGGCACGGGGGGTGAGGACCAGATCCCGTGCGGCGGGTCGGGGGTTCCTTCTCGTATTCTCGGCCTGGCTGGTCGGGGCGGCGGCGTACTGGGGCTGGCTCGCGCCGACCCCGGCGGGGGCGGATGATGCGACGGTGGCCCGTTTTCGGTACGAACGCGCCCAGGAGTTCTATCGCCAGCGACGCTTCGAGGAGGCCCTCGAGGAGTTCTTCCTCATCGATCGGATCAGCGCGAACCCGCGCACCTCCTACAACATCGCCCTCTGCTTCGCGCAGCTCGGTGAGGAGGACGAGGCGTTCCTGGCCTACGCCGCCTATCTGGCGCGCCTTCCGGCCGGTGACGCCGATGAAGGCCGGCGCGCCCAGGCGGAGAGGGCCATGGCCGCCCTTGCCCCCCGCGTCGCCCGGCTGCGGGTGGACAGCGACCCCCCGGGCGCGACGATCTACGTCGACCGGGTCGAGCTCGGCGCGTTCGGAACCACCCCCCGTCTTCTCGCCGTCACGCCCGGGATCCGTACCGTACGGCTCGAGCTTCCGGGCCACCAGCCCAGGGAGGTTCTTGTCGAGGCCCTCGCCGGCGCCGAGGCCCCGGTCGAAGCGACCCTTGTGCCCATCGTCGGGCGCCTCGAGCTGCGGGCCCCCCATCCCCAGGCGCAGGCCCAGGTGCGCGATGCCAATGGAGCAAGCGTCCTCGAAGGTCCGGTCCCGCTCTCCGGCGCCCTTCCTCCGGGGACCTATCTGGTGGAGGTCACCGCTCCCGGGCGGCAGCCGAAGCGCGACGCCGTCCAGATCCGGGAGGACACGGTGACCCGTCGGACCCTGCGCCTGGAAGCGGCGCCGGTCCCGACGGGCACCCTGACCGTGGCAGCCAACCCAGCGGGCGCCCTCGTGCGCGTGGACGGAGAGCCGGTGGGCTTCGCGCCCCTGACGCTCACCGACCAACCCGCCGGCAGCCTCGACCTCGCCCTGGCGCAGGACGGATATCAGGGATGGCGGGGCATCGTGGAGCTCGACGTCGGCGCCCACGCCCTCGCGACCATCCAGCTCGAGCCCGACGAGCGCCGCCACCCCGCGTCGACGTGGGTGCTTGGCGGCAGCGGCCTTGCCCTCTTGCTTGCCGGGATCGGGACGGGCATCGCCGCCATCGAGGCGCGGGATGACTTCAACGCGCTCGTCTCGGCGTCGACCGGGCCCCTTTCGGCGCAGGCGACGGACGACCTGCTCGACCTTCAGCGCAGGAGCGACTCCCTCAACCTGGCCGCGGACGTTCTGATGCTGACCGGAGCGGTGACCCTGGGGGCCGCCATCGTGCTCTTCGTTCTGGAGGAGACGGCGAAGCCGGCAAGCTCGTCGGCTAGTATTGTACCTTTCCCAACGGTGGAAGCGAGGAGGTGAGCGGGGGCGCCCCGACATCCCCAACCACCAACGTGTAGCGACGCCTCGTGAGCCCCCCTGTAGACAACCAGCCCGACCCCGGCTCCCTCGACGAGACCGTCCCCGATGATGGTGCCAATACCGGGAGCGGCGCGCGGCAGCGGAGCTCCTCGAGCCACGCCACCCTCCCTCCGAACGCTCTCCTGGAGGGGATCTACCGAATACGGAAAGAGATCGGGCACGGGGCGATGGGGACGGTCTACGAGGTGGAGCACGAGACCCTCGGCCGTCGATTCGCCGCAAAGGTTCTCTCGCCGCTGCTGACCCGTAACGAGGTCGCGGTGCGTCGGCTTCAGAACGAGGCCCGGGCGGCAAGCGCCATCGACCACGACAACATCGTCGACGTCACCCACTTTGGCCGGAGCGAGGACGGGTTGGTCTACGTCGTGATGGAGCTCCTACGGGGCCGGGATCTCGGGGCGCGCCTGGCCGAGGCCCGGCACGCCGCGGGCGACAGACCGGCCCCCCTGCCGGACGACGAGGTACGCGAGGTGGTCGCCCAGGTCCTGGATGGCCTGGACGCTGCTCACCGGGCGCAGATCGTTCACCGCGACCTGAAACCGGAGAACGTGTTCCTCGCCGACGCGGCGTTCGGTCCGCCGAGGGCGGTGATCGTCGACTTCGGTATCAGCAAGCTCCTCGATACGGACGAGGCGGGTCGGCTCACGGGAACCGGCCAGATTCTCGGCACGCCCCTCTACATGGCCCCGGAGCAAACCGGTGGGGGACAGATCGATGGTCGCACCGACCTCTATTCCATGGGGGTGATGATCTACGAGGTCCTGACCGGGACGACGCCCTTCGACGGCAGCAACTTGCTCGAGATCCTCTACCAGCACGCCCACCGAGCGCCCACGCCCCTCGCCGAGCTTCGACCCGATCTGCCCGCGAAGGTCTCCGAGCTCGTTCACCGCGCTCTGGCCAAGGACCCGGCGGACCGGTTCCCGGACGCGGCGACGATGTCCGCTTCCTGGCGCGCGGCCTGGCGCGGGAACACGGCGCCGGTGGCGAAGGCAACCCTGCCGAATCTCCTCGGGCGACGCGGGGTGGTCTTCCTCGGCGCCGCGGCAGCCGTCGCCGGCGGCGGCGCCCTTCTGGCGGCCGTCCTCGGCCGAGAGGGCGCGGTGGACTCCTCTCCGGCGACGATGCTTCCCGGCTCCGACGCCGTGCGGCGAGCCCCCGGCGCCGCCCGATCTCCTACCCAACAAGAACCCCCTATCGACACCCCGGGTGATGGGCCGGGACCCCGAGCCTCCAGCTCGCCGCGAGACGCGGAGGAGAGATCCCCCTCGCCCGGGTCCGCGGACGCCCCCGCGAAGAACGGGGCGGGTCCGGCGGCGCCCGGTCCGGCCGACGCCGTCCCCCGGCGGGCTCGCACCGTGGAGAGCGTGCCTTCGGGCGCCCGGGTGTTCCGCGGCGGTCGCTCCCTCGGGCAGACGCCCCTCGAGGTGACGCTTCCCCCCGGCGGCCGAGCCCGGTTGGAGCTCCGCCATCCCGGCTACGAGCCCGAGCGGGTTACCCTGACTCGGGACTCGGAGGAGGTTCTGCGCGTCGTTCTCCAACGCCGCCCCCCACCGCTAGCTCCACTCTGAGCTCTTTGCGGGCTTGCACGCTGCGTCGAGACCTTGGTAGGGGACGTTTCGTCGTGGGACGGGCAGGGGGCATCGAGGGGCAATCACGTATTCCGGGGACGGACGACTCCCGGCAGCGGTCGGCGGCACGAGTGGGGGCGGTCGTCCTGGCGCTCACTGGGGTGGCGGTGGGTGCGTGCGACAGCCCTTCCTTCGATCCGGAGTTGGTCTCCTTCGAGACGGACTGTGCCAACGCGCTGGACGATGACCTCGACGGGCTCGCGGATGGGCTCGACCCGGACTGCTGGGACGAGACCGCGGTCGCGCTGCGCCCGTGCCCCTCGGTCCCGGGGACGGCGGACGCCACCGCCGAGATGCCGCGACGACTCGCTGCCGACCCGATGGCGTGGGACGGAGATCTGCCGTCGGTCGCGACGGCCGAAGGGTTTCCGGAGGGCGCGTTCCTCGTGGACGACCCGGAGACCGCTCTCGTCGCGGTGAGCGACCAGGCCTTCAGGGGAGGCCTGTCCCGCACCCGTCTACAGGCACGGATCGTCTCGACGGCGCCCCGGGTATGCATCGGGGTGGTTCCGGCGGAGCGCGCCCTTCCGAACCCCCAAGTGCTCCTTGGCGACGGTATCGCCACCTGTTTCACGCCGGGCAACGCGGACGACTCCCCCCCGGACCTCCAGCTCCTTGGTGTGCGAACCGAGCCGGTGAATGCTGAACGTGGGTCCTCGGCGCTTCCCCTGGGCCTGCCGGTCCACGTCGACCTCGACATCGAGGCGCCCAATGCGCGGGTCCGGTTGGCCGCCCGGGACGAGCCTTCACGAACCTACATCCACGAGATCCTTCCACCGATGCTGGGGCCGACGGACCCGGTGCGCGTGTTCGTCTTGGTCGAACCAGGTACGGGCAGCGTCGACGTGGCCGAGCTCGGGTTCTTTCGCGGTCGCGGGGACACCTGTCCCCAGGTCCCCTCCCCCGGCCTGTTCGATGCCGACGCCGAGGGCGGGACGGAGCTTCGTGGGCTCGCCCTGGCGCGCCGTCCGCCCAGAGCGGACCCTGTGGATGCGGCGGACCCGATACCGGGGGGGTTGACCGCCTGCGCCCTGGTGGCCACCGGACCCGCGGGCCGTGGCGTCGGCGTATGGCGCGCGGTCGATGGAGGGCGGCGCTTTATCCGCGGCCCGGACCTGCTCCCCGACGCCTCCGGTCCGATCGGGGGCGCCGACCTGACCCGGGGTGTCTGCGGCGGCTTCGTCGGCATGGCCGTCATCGACGCCGGGGACGGCGGGCTCAGCACCGTCCGCTTTGAAAGCGACGACTGCCGCACCTTCACCGCCGAGCCCCCGCGGGCCGCCCCCGATGGTCTCGCCGACCCGACTCATCTCCTCAGCCACCTCTCGGTGCTCCCGGGCGCGGACATCGACGGCGGTGAGTGCGTCGACCGCCTCGAGCTCGCCGTTCCGTTCTCCGATTCCGGGACGGGCTACCCCGCGTTCCGCCGGTTCCTCGACGACGGCGATGGACGGCTCGAGCCGGCCGGCAGGCTCACACTCCGGCCGAGAGACATCGCGCTGGCGTCGGAGTGCCCCTCCGTCGCCGGGCCGGTGCAGGGGCCGCCGGTGTTCTCCTCTCCCGTCTTCCAGGTCACCCGGGTCGGCGCCAACCTCGTGTTCTTCGGCCCGGATGGCGGAGCGTCCGGCGAGTGGGCGTGGTGGCGTGAGGACCGACGAGGGGAACCGGGTTGCCCCCTCGACGCCTTCGACGAGGCCAACGTTCTCCTGGTCTCCCCCGCGACGGCCGTTCGCCTCCGTCCATCACGGCTCTCCGGCGCCTTCGATGAGACCGAGATCGGCACGGCGAGATTCGCCCTCGACCGGGTGACCTTCGGCGCTTCCCGGTACGGGCTCGTGCTGTACAGCGGGGCGCCCAACGCCGGATGCCGAGACTGCGGTCGCGCCGTCGGTCCCGCCTTCCTTCAGCTGGGCACGCTACGGTGATGCGTCCATGCACTCGAGACTGGCCAGCAGGGTGACGTGCCCTCGACGCAGGGGCCCTCGTGCCGCTTCGTCACCCCGAGGGGGCCAGTCGCGGTTCGGGAAGAGCGGTCCCTCGCAGCGGGGGTCGATGCATCCCATCGACGCCTCCTCCAGGGTCAGCCGGGCCTCCACCTCATCGGCGGCGTCGACATCGAAGACGCCGTAGGCACGCCCCGCTCCCTGACGCGTGAAGGTCCACCGGCGCGCCGTGTCGTCGCCGACCCCGGCCTCGTAGAAGACCGCCTCCGCCGTGGCGTCCCCGGTGAAGGAGACGGACCAGCCGCGGGTCGCGCACTGGACCCGCGGTCCCAGCTGGACCAGGCCGACGGCCACGTCGTCGGGGTCTCCGGGGAACGTCGAATTCGCGAGGAAATCGCGGAAGTCCAAGGCCAGCTGAATCGAGATGACGGCGCCGCGGGAGGGGACGATCGGTTGGATGACGGGCATCACCCCAGTCCCCTGCAGGACCAGGCTGAGCTCCTGGCCGTCCGGCAGGGACAGGCGGACCCGACCCGTGTCGTCGGCGACCTCGCAGCCCAGCTCCGGACGGTCGAGGACGCACACGTCCACCTGGGACAGGAAAACCTCCCGGCGCAGGAACCGACTCACCAGCACCTCGACGTCGACCAGCGGCGGTGGACAAGCCGAGGACCCCGCGCAGTCCTCATCGCTGCAGTCGGCGGAGCCGTCGAGGTCGTCGTCCCGGCCGTCGTCGCAGCGCGCCTCCTGGTCAGGGACGTCGATGTCGGTGAGGAAGCTGCACCCGGAGACCGCCGTGACGAGCGCAAGCGCCCCCCATCCCTTGAACCAGGCCATGGCCAAGCTTAGCCTCGGCACGTCCCGAGAGGGGAGGGCAACATGGCGAAGGATCGGAATCCAGGAACGGGGCGGGGAAGCGCCCGGGCGACGGCGCTCCCTGTCCTCGCCTCGCTTCTCGGGGCGATGGCGGCGTGCAGCACGTCCGGGGACGGCGAACGATGCACGCCCCTCGACGATGCGCAGACGGTGGAGACCGAGACCTGGGCCCTCGAGCTATGGATTCCGCGGGCGGACGAGACGGGACGTGCACTGGGCTTCGACCTCGACGGGACCGATGCCCGGGTCTGCGGCAACGCCGACTTCCTCGGTTTGTTCCCCGGCGACCTCGACGGGGTCGATGCTTCCCTGAACACGAGCGCGGTCGGCTCTGCCGCGCAGGTGGTAGACCGGGGGTTCGCCACCGCCCGAGAGGTGCCCCTGTTCGAGGTACGTCGTTCCGGTGATCCCGAGGCCTCCCGGGAAACCTGCGCGGAAGCCCGCATGTTCTACGCCCTGCCCGTCGATGATGAGCCCCCCCGTGACGGTGATGGGCGGCTGCGCGCGGACCTGACGGTCACCGATGCCCCGGACACCCCGTCGTGGAGCGCCCTCGGGGTGTACGAGGGGGACGGCACCTGGTCGTTCGTCGCTGACGCGCCGCTTCGTTTTCCCTTTCTGATCGACGAAGTGTCCTTCGTGGTGACCGTCTACGACCCGCGACTCCGTTGGGTGGCCCCCAGCGGCGTCGAGGACCCGGACGGGGACGACGAGAACGAGTCGTCGCCGCGCGTCCGATGGCTTCTCGGTGGCGCCCTCGAAGCCAACGAGCTCTTCCGCGACTTCAACAGCCTTCTCCCGGACGGGGTGGCTGGCCCGGAGGAGGTGCGCTTGGTCCTCCGGACGTTGGTCGACCTCGCCCCGGACGACGATGGCTTCTGCACCCGCGGCTCCGTCGCCGTAGCGGGGCGCCTCCTCCCGGTGCGCTCGAGAGATCCCGGTCGCTAGGCCCACGCGAGACAGGCGGGTCACGGGAATGCCCGGGTTGGCCGCCCGGTGAACCATCGCCATGGCGCGTCGACGCCGCCTCGGTCGGAGCTATCAAGAGGCGGGGGGCCAAGAATCAACGTCGCTCTGACCCCGCCACCGCCTTGGCACGCCGGCGCGCTCGGTCCGGGCGAGGTGGACGAGGAGCCGCTGCGCGAGGCGGCCTCGTTATCAGCCGGCTGCCGAGGCGGTGTCGGCGGGCGGGGTTGGCGTTGGCGTCGGCGGTCGGTAGCCCTCGGGGACCCAGAGACGGGCGGCGTTTCGGGCGACCTCGGCCCGGAAAGGGGTCTGGCCCAGGGTTTCCCCGTCGACCTCGGTGGGGAGTTTCCGTTCCGTGTCGACGGACACCCGCCGCGCCTCGAAGACGCTGATCTCCCGGGAGCCCGGGCCGATCTTCTGGGCGACGACACGGCGGGCGATCTTGAGGGCACCGACGGCGGACCGGGAGCGCAGCACGATGACGTGGAACAAACCGTCGTGGGGGGTGACCGCGGGACCGAGGCCTAGGCGGAGGCCTTCCCGGTGGACCTGACCGACGTTGACCACCATGACCGTATGGCCCCGGACCCGCTGTCCCCGCCCATCGAGCTCCAGGTCGATCGTGGTCTCGGGAATACGGAAGAGCCCGGTGAACGCGGTCCACAGATAGGCCTGGAAGCCGAACCGCGCCTTCATCTCCCGGGGGGCGTCGACGATGCGGGCGTCGTAGCCGGCGCCGGCGAGCATGCCGAAATGCCGGTCGTGGTCCGGCAGGTAGCCGAGGTCGAAGGACTGGACCTCGCCGGCGTAGAGCAGGTCCCAGGCCTGTTCGAGGTCCTGGGGCACCCCGAGGGCCCCGGCTAAGAGGTTCCCCGTCCCCACGGGCAGCTGGGCGAGGGTCAGGCGGGAGCCGGCGTCGACGATGCCGCTCGCCGCTTCCATGACGGTCCCGTCCCCACCGGCGACGGCGACCAGGTCGAAGCCCTGCGCTTCCGCCGCCCCGGCGAGGCGCCGCGCATGCCCGGGCCCCGACGTGTAGCGCACCTCGACCCGCGGTTCCCGATCGGAGCTTCGAGCGCGAAGGAACGCGTCCCGCGCGCCCTGGTCCCGGGGTCCGGCGGCGGGGTTGACGATGACGAGGATGTTGCGGTGGGGGATGGTCACGGGCTGGCCTGTGCCATGGTCGGTTCCTCGGCCCGGAGACGTTCCTATGCCCGGAATCGGCGGCGGCCAGTCGCGTCCCCGCCGAAGGCGGCAGGCAACCGGCGGTCCGGCGCAGGCGATGAGCCCGCATGCCCTTGCCTCCCCCCGATGCTTCCCCGATTCGGGCCTCGGCCCGACCCCGCTCCGAACGGTCCCCGGTCCAGCGCGTCGGCGGACCCGTCGCCCCCGGCACCGGCCAACCCCCCGGGGGCGCCCGGCGTTCCTTCGCCGACGCCCTCGCCGCCGTGGCGGCGGGGATGGACCGCAACGAGCGGAAGCTCGGCGGGATGCTCGCTCGGGTAGGCCAGACCTCGGGGCAGGGGTCGGAGCACGCGGCGCTCCTCTCCGTCCAGGCGGCGGTGTATCGCTACGCCCACGACCTCGAGCTCGGGGCCAAGCTCCTCGACGCGGGGATGGACGGGGTGCGCCGGGTGATGGACTCCCAGCGCTGATGGCATCCTGCGGACGGGGCCCGACCCCGGTCCCCCTCAGCGGCTCTCCGTCGGCTCGGTCCGGGGGGTCCGGGACCAACGGTTCGCGCCGCGCTCGACGACCAGGCCGGTGGCGAATCGTTCTTCCCCGGACGGCTCCAGGATGGGGACGTACCAGTACTCGGCGACGATGCGCCCTCGGGTGATGTCGAGCAGACCGTAGCCATGCTCGACCAGCTCCATGTAGGCGTTGTGGGGATTGCTGGCGATCCCCGATCGCCGGGCGGCCTCGGCCAGGGCAAAGGCGGTCTCCGTCCGGCCGAGCTCCTCGTCGAAGTTGCCCCGGGAGATGCTGGTGGGAAGGAACTCGGCGCCGAGCGCGCCCGCGCCGGTGGTCGGGTCGTAGCTCGCCGGGTCCAGGACCAGGTCGTTGGCGATGGAGACGTGGGCATCTCCGGACAGGACCAACAGGTTCTCGACGTCTTCCTCCTGGAGCATCCCGTAGAACCGCTGCCGGGCGGCGGAAAAGCCCGAATCCCAGCCGCCGAGGAGCCCCCCCAGGGCTTCCAGCAGGCCGGAAAGGAGCTTCTGGTTACCCAGGAGATGCCAGGTGGCCTGGGACTCGACGAGCTGGCCCCGGAGCCATTCGAACTGGGCGTTCCCCAGGATGCTCGGCGCGCCGTCGGAACCGGGCAACGTGTCCCGGTTCCGAAAGAGCAGGATGTCCATCACGGACACGTCCGCCAGGGACCCGAAGCGCAGCGTCCGATAGGCGACGGTGGGGTCCTCCGGGTCCGGCTGGCGCATCGGCGTCCACTCCCGGAACGCCTGGACGGAACCCGTGAAGTCGTTCTCCGGGGTTCCCTCGACGTCGTGGTTGTCCCAGAGGATGAACCACGGATGCATCCGACGGGCCAGTCGGAAGTCCGGATCCATCGCGTAGTAGGCGTGGCGCCCCCGCCATTCGTCGAGGTTCGCCGGATCGACGGGCTCCGGGCTCGGGACCCGGATCCGCTCGTCCTGGTCGACGAAGTCGTAGATGTAGTCGCCCAGGTGGATCACCAGGTCCAGGTCCCGCCGGTCCGCGATCCGCCGATAGGCGTTGAACCAGCCGGAATAGACGCTCGAGCAGGAGGCGACGGCGAACCGCAGTCGGTCGACGTTCCCGGTGGGCGCGGTCCTGGTCCGACCCATCGCCGACGGCCTCCCATCGGGGTCCAGGAATCGGTAGTAGTAGGTGGTGCCGGGCTCGAGGCCGGCGACCTGCACCCGCACCGTGTGGTCCGCCTCCGGTCGGGCGGTGACCTCTCCCGTCGTGGGGTCGGCGAAGGCGGCGGTTCGGTCGAGCTCCCAGCGCACGGCGACCGGGACGTCCGGCGTCGGCGGGGTGATCCGCGTCCAGAGGACGACGCCGTCGCTGGTGGGGTCCCCGGAAGCCACCCCGTGACGGAAGGGGGCGCAGTCGGGCACCATGTCCTCGGCGAGCCCGGGCTCGTTCGCTCCCGTCGGCTCGACGGTCACCGTCACCTCCGCCCGGGGACGCCCCCCGGGCCCGGTGCGCACCTCCAGCACGAACCGCTCCGGACGGGCGACGCTCGGTGCCCGGAAGCGAATCGGGACGACCCGATCGGCGGCGGTCGGGGCGTCCGCATCGACCTGCAGCAGGGGGTACCCCCGGGTGGCGAAGCGGAGCGGCGATAGCGCGCCCTCGACCGTCGCTTCCAGGCGGACGTCTTCACAGGAGGCCACCGCCAGCTCGGTCCGGTCCAGGCGAATCCGGGTCCCGCCGTCGTCGTCGCCGTCGCAGCCCGCGGCGAGCCCCAGCGCCGCCAAGCCCGAGGGCAGGAGGCAACGCACCACAGAACACCAGGAGGGGCTTGGATGACGCGGGTACTCCGGCATGGGCTGCGGGCTAGCATCGGGAGGCGGCGGCTCGGTGACAGCTTCCGGTCGAATCACCGAAGGCGCGCCGCGTTCCCCTCGCAGCGACCGGCCAGGGCGCGGCGGGCCGGAGCGGCATCCGGCGCGCACGACCGGGGGGCGGTCACCGGGTCGAGCTCGCCGACCAGGAGCACCAACGCCTCGGCGGCGGCCCGAGCCTGGTCCCGGGCTTCCGGGGAGACCCGGCCCGGCCGTCTCCGGGCCAGGGCCAGGATCGCCCGCTGGGCGGCCAGGGCCTCGGACCAGGCGCCCCGCGCCTGGGCGAGCTCCGCGCGCAGGGCGTGGGCCGCCGGGTCCTCCGGGCCCTCGGCGACCAGCCGTCGGGCCACCTGGAAGGCGGCATCGAAGGCCCCGAGCCCCTGCAGGGCGTCGATCAAGGCTCGGGCGATCCGCACGCTTGCCGGCCGGCGTCGGAAAGCCTCCTCGAGCACCCGCCGCGCCCGGGCCGCACGCCCCAGGGCCGCGTGTGCCCGAGCCAGCCCGAGCCAGGCCGCCTCGAGCTCGGGTCGACGGGACAGGGCGTCCCGGTACCAGCCGATCGCGCTGACCGGGTCCCCGGCGGCGGCGTAGGCCTCGGCGAGGGCGAGCCGTCGGTCTTCCGGTGGGGCCGTTACGGGGGCGTCCTGGCCGAGGCCGGCGCTGGGGGCCGAGACGCCGGCGGCGCCGAGGAAGACGAGGACCGGGACGATGCGCCTCCAGCCCCGAGCGGCCCGGGCACCTCGCCGACGAGGCGCCGGCCGGCGGCGGACTGCTCGCACCTCTGCCCGGACGTTCGGTCCGGGAACCCGGCGAGGACCGGGCAGAGCGGGCAAGGCGCGGCGACGGGGAAGGGCTAAACGCCCTCTCCAGGAGGCGCAACGCCGCGAGCGGGGTTCGGGACCGGCGCAAACCCGGTTCGAACTTCCGGGCAGCGGTACTAGTGTCCCGGGGCCCTCGACGGGTGAAGGAGTCACGTTTTGCGCGCCCTCCCCTACGTCGCGTTCTTCCTTTCCGGGACCTCGAGCCTGATCTTCCAGGTCATCTGGACCCGGATGCTGCATCACGTGTTCGGGGCCACCAGCGTCGCGGTGAGCTCGGTGGTGACCGCGTTCATGATCGGGCTCGGGCTCGGGGCGTTTCTCGTCGGTCGGCTCGCCGACCGGATCAAGCACCCGATCATCACCTACGCCCTGGCAGAGCTCATCGTGGGGGTCTGGGCCTTCGCCCTCCCCTACCTCGTCGCGCCGGAAGGCTGGCTCGCCGGGGTCAACCAGGCCCTCCGTCAATCCCTCGGCGCCGAGTCCCTCGGCTTCGCCCTCGGGCGCTTCGCCTGCGTCCTGCCGCTCCTCCTGGTTCCCACCACGTTGATGGGGGCCACCCTTCCCCTCCTCGCCCGCCACTACGTACGAGAGGAAGAGCACCGCACCGGCACCACGAGCGCCCAGGTCGGGACCCTCTATGCGGTGAACACCTTCGGGGCGGTGGCGGGTACCTTCGGGGCTGGCTTCGTCCTGCTCCCCACCCTGGGGCTCTTCGC
>DAPKRP010000477.1:0-3776 GCA_031800515.1 Polyangiaceae bacterium LLY-WYZ-14_1
CCGGTGACCCGCCCGCCGAGCAGCCCGCCTAGAGCTGGACGCCCCGTTCCCGGAGGTCCCGGAGCACGGGCTCGATGCCGACCTTGTCGATGGTGCGCAGCGCCGCGACGCTGACCCGGAGGCGCACGTAGCGGTTTTCGCTGGGGACCCAGAAGCGGCGGCTCTGGAGATTCGGCATGGTGCGCCGCTTCGTCTTGCGGTTCGAGTGGGAGACTTTGTTGCCCACCATCGGCCGCTTGCCCGTGACTTGACAGACTTTGGACATGATGCCGTCGACCTCAGTTCTTCTTGGGGTTGGGCATCTTCGCCTCGGTGAACTCGACGTGCTTTCGGACGACCGGATCGTACTTACGGAACTTCAGCTTTTCCGTGGTCGTCTTCTTGTTTTTCGTCGTGTAGTACGTGTAGCCGGTGCCCGCCGACGACACGAGGCGGATCATGTCTCGCACAGGGAGCCTCCAAAAGGGTCGCGGAAGCTAGCAGCAGGCTCCGGGCCCCGCAACGCCTTCCTTCGGAAAGTGATTGCGTAGGGGCAGAGGCTGGGTCAATCTACGCGCCCTCCGAGAGCTCGTCGGAACGAGGAAGCTTGCTCATGGCCACCGTCGGTAAGGTCGTCCAGAACGAAAAGCGCAGGGCCCTGGTCGCGAAGCACGCGACGCTGAGGGCGTCCCTGAAGAAGATCATCAGCGATCCCGAGGCAGCCGACGAAGACAAGGAAGCGGCCGAGCTCAAGCTCCAGAAGCTGCCCCGCAACTCGTCGAAGACCCGCGTCCGTAATCGCTGCGTCGTGAGTGGGCGCCCCCGGGGCTACTACCGGAAGTTCGGTCTGAGCCGCATCGCCCTCCGGGAGCTCGGACATCGGGGCGAGGTCCCGGGGCTCACCAAGTCGAGCTGGTAGCCCCCCGGTTGTTCCTTCGGCCCCGCCGGCCGCAGCAGCTCATTCGGCCACGCCGTCGGCGGCTCCCTCGGCCTCGCTATCCCCGGCCCGCTTCAGGCCGAGCCGCCGATGGACGGTGGCCGCCCGCTCCGCGGGGCTTTCCAGCGCCAGGAGCACCAGGCCGAGTCCTCCCACCACGAAGGTGCCGGCGCTGGTCACGGTGCCGACCCGCGCCTCCACCTCTCCCGCGGCGGTGAGCCCTCCGACCACCGCCGAGACCACCAGGGCGGCAATGCCCAGGGCGACGCCCGCCGCCCGGGTCCGACGGGTTGCGGCCTCGTCGGCGAACAAGGACCGTTCGAAGCGACGGAGATCGGCCTGGTCCAGGGTCTCCTCCTGGGCCGCGCGCTGGAACCGGCGCCACCGAGCCCGGGCCGAGCCCCGGTCGGCCAGGCGAGCCAGGCGCAGGCCGCTCGCGACGAACAGGCCGATGCTCGCGGCCAGGCAGCCCGCGCCGAGGAGGCCGTCGGTCAGGGAAAGGCGCTCCCCCGCCGGCGGAAGAAGCAGGCCGATGCCGCAGGTCAGCTCGAAGAGGGCCGTGGTCATTCCCCGGGCCACGTCGACCGCTTCCACCGGGTCCGGGAGGAGCGCCACGTGGGCGAGGGCGCGTTCTAAGGAGAGGATCCGGCGCGGGTCCGGCAGGGTCTCGGCGGGCGGCGCGAACGCCTCCCTCTCCGCTCCCGGCTCGCCGAAGGGGACCGTCGCGCGTCCCTCTTCGTCCGTCGCCTCCCCCCCCGGCGGCGCCTGGCCAACCGCCGTGTTGTTCCCGAGGCCGACGAGGACGACCGCGACGAGGGCACCCGCGGTGAGCGCCTGGCGGATGCGGGGCAACGGTTCGAAAGCGTCGAGGCCGCGCAAGGCGGCCCCGACGAGCGACCGAGGACACGCCTGGGAGTAGGGTTCATCGGCGAAACGACGGCCGCCGAAGCTCACCCTGGGCCACCCCGGGGTCCCTGTCGACGTTCCCCGGCACGCTCGCGAGACGGCGTCTCCCATCCACTCCACCACCGATGACTTGCCATCGACGGCGCCTCGGGGGTAGGGCCGAGACCGATGGGCGGTCCGGGGGTGGTCGGCCGAGCGTCCGGTCCTAGGCCCCCCGCATGACCGAGCGCATCCCGGACGACCGGGTCGCCGCGCCCCCCGACTCGGGCACGCACCAGGGGGCTTTCTCCACTCCGGACGAGCTCCTCCAGCGACGGACCGAAAACACCCCCGCCCAGGCCCCCGCGCTCCACAAGGTCGACCCCGTGGTGCCCATGGAGCGCTCGAGCCGGGGAGCGGGCTTCTACACCGTATGTTGCCTGGCCGTGGTCGGCCTCGTTCTGCTGCTGGCCGCCCTCGTCGGCGCTTGAAGCGCGACGGCACGAACGGAAACGGGCGCGCCGGTGGCCACCGACGCGCCCGCTCCGAGCCCGGGTGCGGGTCCTAGGCGTCTTCCCGGAACAGCCGCCGCAGGCGGTTTTCCAGCCGTTCCCGGCCGCCGCCGGCGTAGGAGGCCGCCCGTTCCCCGCCTTTGTAGACGACGTTGAAGGGGAGCACGTCGACCTCGGCGAGCCACCGATTTTCCTTCTTGAACTCGGTGAGGCCCTTCGTGTCCAGGATCATCTTGCCGAAGCGGACGTCCTTCCAATCCTGGTCGACGGCCAGCCAGTCGGACAGCTCGGCGGCCCAGGTCGCGCAGTTGCCGCAATCGCTCTTGCCGAGCACGAGCACCGCGCGGTCCGAGGCCAGGAAATCCCGCCAGTTGTCCCCGTGGACGTCTTCCAGCCGGGAGCCTTCGGTCGGCGCCGTATCCGTGCCGTCGGTCATCCGACGAAGCTTTCGCCCTTCTCCCAGTCGGCGCCGCAGAGGCCGCCGGACTGGAGCGCCTGGACGGTGCGCAGCGTCTCCTTCGGGCTCCGGCCCACGCTCAGGTCGTTGACCTGGTGCGCCCGAATGAGGCCCTCTGGGTCGATCACGACGGTCGCGCGGAAGGCGACGCCGGCGTCTTCCTTCAGCACCCCGAAGGCCCGGGAGACCTCGTGGTTGGTATCCGCGATGACCGGGTGGGTGATCTCTTCGGCGAAGGTCTCCCGGTCAGCGAACCAGGCCTTGTGGGAGAAGAAGGAGTCGGTGCTGACGCCGACCACCTCGACGCCGTCGTCCTTGAAGTCGTTGAGGAGCGACTGGAAGCCCCGGATCTCCGTCGGGCAGACGAAGGTGAAGTCGAGGGGGTACCAGTACATCACGAGCCACTTGCCCTTGTAGCTCGAGCTCTCGATGACCTTTTCTTCACCGTTGACGTAGGCGGTGGACTTCCACTCGGGGGCTTGTTGACCGATCATCGCCATGGGTTCTGCTCCTATGGATGGGTGGGCGCCGGCCGCCGGGCCGGTACCGCGAGGTCGCGCATCCGGAGCCCCGGAGCCCACACCGGACCGGGCCGCTCTCCGGACGCCATCGCCCAGGCAGTAGGGCGGACCGGCCCCGGTTGCAAGTCACGGCTTCGCGGCGCTCCCCGCGCCGCCCGGGATGGTCGCCAGGGAATCCCCCGGGGGAGGTCGGGCGCGTCGCCGCCGCCGCGGAGGCCGTTCAGGTGGGGGGCGTCGCCTGCCGCGCGACCGCCTCGGCGGCGGCCTTGGCCTTGTCCGGGTCGCCGAGGTAGCGGCTTCCCAGAGGCTTCAGTTGATCGTCGAGCTCGTAGAGCAGGGGGATTCCGGTCGGGATGTTGAGCTTCGGGATCTCTGCTTCCGAGATGCCGTCGAGGTGTTTGACCAGCGCCCGGAGGCTGTTGCCGTGGGCGACCACGAGGACCTGCTTCCCCGCCCGGATCTGCGGGACGATGCTGTCGTTCCAA
>DAPKRP010000478.1:0-9657 GCA_031800515.1 Polyangiaceae bacterium LLY-WYZ-14_1
GGCCCCGCCGCCCCGTCCCGCAGGACACCCACCAGGGCGGCGTAGAGCGCGGAGCCCGCGACGACGCCGGCGAGGGCGAAGCGGCTGACCCGGCCCCGGGCGACGACGAGGGCGACGAGCATCGCGGCGGCGGCGACGGCGGCGAGCCCCGCCGTTTCCAGGAAACGGGCGGGGGGGACGCCCCGGGCGAGCACCCGCTCGCCGAGAAGGCCCCAGAGCCCGACCGCCGCGAGGAGCGGCAGCCAGCCCACGAGACCGAGACCCGTCGGGCCGGCGGGCGCCCGGTCGGCGTCGATCTCCGGGCCCAGACGCCGGAGCAGCCGGCCTTCGAGCTCCGACGACCAGCGGGCGTCGGCGGCCTCGTCCTCGGCGCTCCGGGCGGAGACGGCGGTCTCGAGCAAGGCGTCGAGACGGTGGGCGAGCTCGAGCTCCCGGGCCAGCGCCGGGTCGTTCCGCCCCCGCCGTTCGAGGCGTCGACGGGACGGGTCGTCGGGACCGCGCCGGACCGCCTCGACCAGGGCGCCGAAGGACGCTTCGGGACCCGCCGGATCGCCCGGGGTGTCGTCGTCGATTCCCGTCATCCCAACGGTCCTGATCGGTCCCCCGCGGCCGGGTCGGCGGCGCCCCCGGGGCTGGCCCCGGGGATCCGGCGGGCCTCCCCGGTCCGGGCGGCGGGCCCGGCTCCGTCTCCGTCGCCACGCAGCAGGTCCCCGAGGCTCTTCCGCAGCCGCTCGTAGGCCCGAAAGGCACGGACTCGGACGGCGCCTTCCTGCATGTCGAGCACCTGGGCCACCTCGGCGAAGGTCATGCCCTCGAATCGATTCAGATGGATCACCACCCGCTGGCCCTCCGGCAGGGCGTCGACCGCCCGGCGGATGCGCTCGTCCCGTTCGTCCTGCTCCAAGGATTCCCGGGCGTCCGGCTCGTCGCTGACCAGCATCGCATCGAGGAGGGTTTCTTCGGTGACCGTGCGGGGTAGGCGGTAGCGGCGGCGGAGCTCGTCCAGGCGGACCCGGGCCGCGATGGTGAACACCCAGGGGCGCACCCGGGCGGTCACGTCGAAGCGATGCCGGGCGGCGTGGATCTTCAGGAAGGTCGTCTGAAGCAGGTCGTCGGCGACCGCGGGGCTGCGAAAGCTGCGAAGGAAAAAAGCGCGAAGGGGCGGGGCGAGCCGCCGAAACAGACGGCGAAAAGCGAGGCGCTCACCAGCGAGGTAGGCCTTCATCAGGGCCTCGTCCGTCGCCTCCGCCTCGTCCCGGGCCCGCTGGCCGACCACGGCGCTGGGGCCCGGTCTGGCAGAGGACGGCGCGGGAGGATCGGACACGGCCGGGAAGAAGCAAGCGGCGGCGGCGGCGGTCATGGCGTCCGAAAACCGCGTTCGCCGAAGGACTCGGGGACGTTACCCGGGACGAAGCGGAACGACCACCGCCCCGATCGGGAATGGTTCCTCGAATGCCGGCGCGGCGAGGATGCCGGGGTGCGGAAGACCCGGTCGGGTCTCAGGCCGCGGCGGGGTTGCCGGCGGCCGGCTCGCTTCCGGTGCCCTGGGCAAGGGCGTCGGCGATCTTTCGGTGGAGGTGCTCGACGGCGCGCTTCTGGAGCTGGCAGACGCGGGATTCGCTGACCCCCATCCGCTGCCCGATCTCCCGCAGGGACATCCCGTGGAACAGGGTGAGCTCCAGGGCTTCCCGCTGCCGGGGAGACAGGACCTCGAGGGATTCCATCATCAACCGGTGCATCGCCCGGTCCTCCGTCACCCGGTCGGCGGACGGGGACATGGAGTCGCAGAGCTTGGACAGGAGGGGCTGGGAGTCGGAGGCCCCGCTGTCCAGACCGAGGAGGCGGCGGGCGGTGATCATCCGAGCCCGTTCGTTTTCATCCGCCGCCTCGACCTCTCCGGCGGCATGGCGCACCGCGAGCCGCATCTCGTCCCGGCTTCGGAGGTCGAGTCGGCGGATGGAGTCGATGATGCGCTGCCGGATCCGGACGGCGACCCAGCGCTGCTCTTCGATGCCGAAGCCCTGGTAGGTCGACAGGGCCTCGAGGACGGCGACGCGACCTTCGGCGCAGAGATCTTCTTCGTCCAACGCCCGCCCCGCCGAGGCCGCCGGCAGGAGACGACGCGCGATGCGCCGGACCAGGGGCTCGTACCGCGCCAGGGCGTCCCGCGCCTCGGCGTTGTTCCAGGAGAGCTTCGATCGGCCTTGGCTCGCCCCGTCCATGGCGCTGAGTATGCCTGGGTCCGGGGGAGAGACAGCAAGTTTTTCGGTCCAGGTAGTAAATAGGTAGCAGAGGTTCACACAAACGGCGCAAAGAACGCATGCTGGCTGCATGTTCCGTGGGGCAGTTCGCGATCGCCTGGGGAATTACGCGACTGAACGCTGCGAAAAGCCCCGCGATTTCGGCGACTCGTGGCGGGACCGGGGGACCCCCGGAACGGTCCCGGAAACCCGGTTTCAGTACCGCAGCAGGGTCTCGCAGCGCAGGTCGCCGCCGAGCCGCTGACGCCCGCCGAGGGCCTCGATCTCGATCACGAAGGCCGCACCGACCACCTGCGCCCCCTGACCTCGCATCAAGGTCAACGCCGCCTCCGCCGTGCCGCCGGTGGCCAAGAGGTCGTCGACGAGGAGTGCCCGACTCCCGGGCGGCAGGGCGTCCCGATGCAGCTCGAGGGCGTCGGTCCCGTATTCGAGCGCGTACTCCACCCGGTCCGTCGCCGCGGGCAGCTTCCCGGGCTTCCGGGCCGGCACGAAGGAGGCGGTCAGCCGCGCGGCGAGGGCGGCGCCGAAGATGAAGCCCCGGGACTCGATCCCCACGATGGCGTCGACCCGATGCCCGGCGAAGCGTTCGGCGAAGAGGTCGATGCTGGTGGTGAAGGCCGCCGGGTCGGCCAGGAGCGGGGTGATGTCCCGAAACAGGATCCCCGGCTTCGGGAAGTCGGGGACGGCCCGGATCCGGTCGGCCAGCCGGTCGAGCCGCTCCGTCTCCCGTCGGGCCTCCCCGGGCCCCGTCGATGCGTCCTGGCTCATGGTCGGTCCTCTGCCTTCGCCGGATCCGGAGCGCGTTCGCCTTCCCCGACCTTCACGCCCGCCACCCAGGCGGCGACCCCCAGGTGGTCGGGCTGGGTCGCCCGGATGAGCAAGGGGGTCACGCTGACGAAGCCGTCGTCGATCGCTTCCGTGTCGGCGCCCTCGACGGGCTCGTGATGCACCGTGAGCGGGCCGCCGATCCAGAGGTACTCGCGACCCCGGGGATCCCGCCGGACATCCACCTCGTCCGTGTAGCGCCGCCGCCCCAGGATGGTGGCCCGCACCCCCGTCGGGGCCTTCTCGGGAAAGTTCACGTTCAGGAGCGGCGCATCCCCCGGCGGCCGCTGGGCCTCGAGGAGCCGGGTCACCATCTCCCGGGCCAGGTGGGCGGAGGCGGCGAAGTCCCCCCGGCCGCACTGGGAGAAGGCGATGGCGGGCACCCCCCGGAAGGCCCCCTCCCGGGCCGCGGCGACGGTGCCGGAATAGAAGACGTCGGCCCCCAGGTTGGGCCCGTGGTTGATCCCCGAGACGACCAGGTCGGGGGTGCGGGGAAGCAGCTTCGGATGGAAGAGCCCGACGTAGGTGCAGTCCGCCGGGGTCCCGTCGATCGCCCAGACCCCCGGGTCGACCTGGTTCAACCGCAGCGGACGCTGGAGCGTGATGCTGTGGCTGTGGCCGCTCTGTTCCCGTTCCGGGGCGACGACCACGACCTCTGCGACCGCTTCCAGCGCGGTCTTCAGCGCCCGGAGGCCCGGGGCATCGACCCCGTCGTCGTTGGCCAGGAGCAGGAGCGGGCGGGGGTCCGACATGGCGCCGGGCGGCCTATCAGGGGCGACCCGGGCCGGCAACGCGGAGCCGCCGGCCGCGGGACGGTCGGAACCCGGGCGGACTGGGGTCCCGGCCCTGGTCCGGCCCGGGGAAAACGAGAGTCCGACCGGTAGGGGTCTGGAAGTCTCGCCGGGAATCGGTGACACTCGGCCCGCTGGAGAGCGTGTGGACCTCGTCGACGGGCGGCCTTAGCACCAGGACCGGCCGGTCGGCTGGCCGCTCCGACCCACCGAGGCCGCGGGCGGCGACAACTGGAGTGGAGAGCACATGAGGGCGAAATTTCTTACCGGGTTGGTTGGCTTGTGGATGGCTGGGGTCGCGTTCGGCCTCGGCGGCTGCGGCGACGACGGCGCCCCCGTCGACGCCGGGCCCGAGCCGACCTGCGACGACGGCATCTTCAACGGGGACGAGGTCGACACGGACTGCGGCGGTCCGACCTGCGACCCCTGCGGCGCCGGGCTGGCCTGCGCCGAGGACGCGGACTGCATCAGCCTGATCTGCGACGACACCAACACCTGCCAGCGATCCCGCTGCAACGACGAGATCCTCAACGGCTCGGAGACCGACGTCGACTGCGGCGGTGACGACTGCCTCCCCTGCCCGGCGGACGCGGCCTGCGAGACCGGCTCCGACTGCCTGAGCCTGGCCTGCAGCGACCCCGGGGAAGACGGGCTCGGCCGTTGCATCGACCCCTGCATCGACGGGGCGGTGAGCGCCGGCGAACGGGGCGTCGACTGCGGTGGCGTCTGCCTCACCCCGTGCCCCGTCGGCACCGGCTGCATCGAAAATCGGGAGTGCGACAGCGGCGTCTGCGACGGCCTCATCTGCGCCGAGCCGGCCTGTGACGATACGGTCCAGAACGGGGACGAGACCGACCTCGACTGCGGCGGCGGCACCTGCGACGGCTGCGCCCCGGGGCGGGCCTGCGAAGAAGCCGAAGACTGCAGCAGCTTCGTCTGCACGGACGAGATCTGCGCCGAGCCGACCTGCGACGACGGGGTCGCCAACGGCGACGAGACGGACGTCGACTGCGGCGGCCAGACCTGCGGCCCCTGCCCCGACCTCGCCGCCTGCATCGTCAGCAGCGACTGCCAGAGCAAGGTCTGCGATCGGGACGCGGGCATCTGCCAGGCGCCGACCTGCGAGGACGAGGTCTCGAACGGCGACGAATCCGGGATCGACTGCGGCGGCGTCGACTGCCCCGGCTGTCCGAACGGCGCTGTCTGCCGCAACGCCGACGACTGCCTGGCCGACAGCTGTTTCTTCGGCGGCTGCGGCGAGCCGGTGCTCGTCGAGTTCGGCGACGACACCGGCTACACCGGGAGCCAATACGCGGAATGGCCTGGTGAAGTCTGTCCGGCGACGACCGATGCCGCGACGGCGATCAGCCTCAGCGACGACGGCCGGGTCGAGGTCGCCCTGCCCTCGGACTTCGACTACCGCTTCTATGGGCGCGAGATCAGCCGGCTCTGGATCAACATGGACGGCGCCATCAGCTTCGACGACGTCAACCTGACCCCCTTCACGAACTCGACGTTCTGCCCGCCGTACTCGAACCCAGGAAGCTGGCGCAACACGGCGGTCGAGGTCATCGCGGCCTGGTGGGACGACATGAATCCTGGCGCGGGCGGCGAGATCACCTGGGAGATCGTCGGGGATGCGCCGAACCGACGATTCGTGGTCAACTACACCGAGGTCGGTCTGGGCTTCTCCTGGGTGACCGGCGACCAGAACGTGTCCTATCGGATCGTCCTGGACGAAGGAACGGACATCATCCACGTCTGCTACATCGACGGGGTGATGGAGGCCCGCTCCTTCGAGAGCCAGGGCAACGCAGCCATCTCCGGCCTGAACCGAGGCAACGGCGCCACCGGCGACGGGATCACCTTCGGCTGCTTCGACGCGGTCCTCACGTCGGGGCGGAACCTGCTCTACCGGCCCACCGGCCTCCTGCCACCGCCGGACGAAGAGGAGCCGCCCGCGGGACCGTGAGGTCCCGGGGATGAGCTCGACCCGAACGGCGTGAACGATGTGTCACGCCGAGGCCGACGGCCGGGGCGCGCACAGGCGCTCCGGCCGTCGCCGTTTCCGGGGGGCCGCGTCCTTCCCGACGACGCGAACGGCGCCCCCCCATCGGGGACGGGGTGACCCGCCGGGAGGTACTAGGCCTGCTGGGAAGACGACGACGACGGGCCCAGCGGCGCATCAGGGTCGTCCCGGAGGGCGGCGCGGACGGCGTCGGGCCAGGGGGGCATGGCCCGGCCCAGAAAGGCTTCGGTGCGGGAGAGGTCGAGGACGCTATAGGCGGGCCGGGGCGCCGGGGCGTTCCACTCGGCGGTGGTGCAGGGGTGGATGGTGCAGGCCGCTTCGAGCTCCCTCGCGACGAAGCGAGCCAGGTCGACCCAGGTCGTCTCGCCGCCGTCGGTCACGTGGAAGGCGCCCCGGGCGCCCCCCTGGCGGAGCGCCCAGGTGGTCCGGGCCAGATGCCGGGCCTCCGTGGGCCGCCCCCGCTGGTCGGCGACCACCCGAAGCTCGGCGCGTTGCCGGGTCAGCCGGCTCATCGTTCGGACGAAGTTCTTGCCCCAGGGGGCGTAGAGCCAGCTGGTGCGGACCAGCAGATGAGGGATGCCCGCCGCTTCGAGGTGGGCTTCGCCCTCGGCCTTCGTGCGTCCGTAGACCCCCAGGGGGGAGCGGGGAGCGTCGACGGGCACGGGGACCTCAGCCTGGCCATCGAAGACGTAATCGGTGCTGAAGTGGACCAGGAATCCGCCCGTCTCGGCGCAGCGGCGGGCCAGGTGGGCCACCGCCTCGGCGTTGACCCGTCGAGCCTGCTCTTCTGCGGCCTCCGCCCCGTCGACATCGGTGAAGGCGGCGCAGTTGACGACCGTCGCGAACCCGGGAGTCACCACCCGGTCGACGGCGGCCCGGTCCGCCAGGTCGAGCTCGTCCCGATCCGCCCCCTCCCAGGGAACCCCCGCGTCCTCGAAGAACGCCGCGAAGGCCCGGCCGAGCATCCCCCGGTGGCCCAGCAGGAGCACGGGGGCGTCGGCCTCGGGCCGCCGAGGGGACCCGGTCACGCCCCCGCCGAGGCCGCCTTGGTGGACGAGGCGGGCCTCGAGCCGGCCTCGTCCCGGGAGAAGCGGGGCAGCCGGTCCACGGGGATCTCCCGCAGCCGGGGATGGCCGACGTCCTTCTTCGAGAGCACCGGCGCGTCCGTCGGCCAGGCGATGGCTAGATCCGGGTCGTCCCAGGCCACCCCGATCTCCGCCTCGGCGTCGAAGAACGTGGTGCACTTGTAGGCGAAGATCGCGTTGTCGCTGGCCACGCAAAACCCGTGGGCGAAACCCGGCGGCACGTAGAGCTGGTTGTGGCGTTCCGCGTCGAGCCAGGTGCCCTCCCAGCGGCCGAAGGTGGGGGAGCCGACGCGCACGTCGACGGCGACGTCGAAGACCCGCCCTTCCAGGACCTGGACCAGCTTGCCCTGGCCATTCGGGTGCTGAAGGTGGAGCCCTCGGAGCACGCCCCGAGCGGACCGGGAGACGTTGTCCTGGACGAAGGGTCCCGGCACCCCCGCCTCCGCGTAGCGGTCTTGGTGGTGGCTTTCGAAGAAGAAGCCCCGGGCGTCACCGAAGACCTTGGGCTCCAGGTGGACCAAGCCGGGGAGCGCGCCAGGCGTGACCTTCATCGCAGGACCCCTCGTTCCCCCTGGAGCAGCTCGAGGAGATACTGGCCGTAGAAGTTCTTTTTGAGCGGATCCGCCAGGGCGGCGAGGGCGTCGTCGTCGATCCAGCCCTGGCGCCAGGCGATCTCTTCGGGACAACCGACCTGCAGGCCCTGGCGGCTCTGCACCGTCTCGATGAAGCTCGCCGCTTGAAGCAGGGCTTCCGGCGTTCCCGTATCGAGCCAGGCATAGCCACGACCCCAACGTTCGCAGCGCAGGTTGTTCGATTCGAGATAGGTGCGATTCAAGTCGGTGATCTCGAGCTCGCCCCGGGCGGACGGACGCAGGGTCTTGGCCCGCTCCACCACCGAGTCGTCGTAGAAGTACAGCCCGGTGACGGCGAAGTTCGACCTCGGAGCGGCTGGCTTTTCTTCCAGGCTCACCACGCGACCTTCCTGGTCGAACTCGGCGACGCCATAGGCCGTCGGGTTCCGGACCCAATAGCCGAAGATGGTCGCGCCGTCGGCCTGGGAGGCCGCCCGTTCCATGGAACCCTGCAGCCCGGCGCCATAGAACAGGTTGTCCCCGAGCACCAAGGCGCAGGGGTCGGAGCCGACGAAGGACTCCCCGATGAGGAACGCCTGGGCGAGCCCATCCGGCGACGGCTGTACCTCGTAGCGGAGCTCGAGGCCCCAGGATCGTCCATCCCCGAGCAACTTCTCGAACGCCGGTCGGTCGTGGGGGGTGGTGATCACCAGCACCTCCCGGATCCCCGCCAGCATCAAGGTCGACAGGGGGTAGTAGACCATCGGCTTGTCGTAGACCGCCATGAGCTGCTTGCTCACCGCGCGGGTCAACGGATAGAGCCGGGTGCCCGAGCCCCCGGCGAGGATGATGCCCTTCTTCGTCGCCGTCATCGTCTCGTGCTCGCGGCGGCGGCGGCGGCGTCGCCCCGATCGCCGTAGTTCCGTTCCATCCAAGTGCGGTAGGCGCCGCTTCGGACCTCTTCGACCCAGGCGCCGTGCTCGAGGTACCAGCGCACCGTCTTACGCAGCCCCGTGTCGAAACTTTCCCGGGGCAGGAAGCCGAGCTCGGTTTCGATCCGGCTCGCGTCGATGGCGTAGCGGTGGTCGTGGCCCGGTCGATCCTGGACGTAGGTGATCTGGCCTTCCACCTCCGCCAGGGGACGCCCCGTCTCCTCCGCGACCAGGGCGCAGATCCGGCGGACCACGTCGATGTTCCGGACCTCGTTCCGGCCCCCGACGTTGTAGGTGCGCCCGTCTTCGCCCCGTTCGATGACCGCCCAGATCGCCTCGCAGTGGTCTTCGACGAAGAGCCAGTCCCGGACGTTTTCCCCCTTGCCGTAGATCGGCAGGGGCTTTCCCTCCGCCGCGTGGAGGGTCATCAGGGGAACCAGCTTCTCCGGGAACTGGTAGGGCCCGTAGTTGTTCGAACAGTTGGTGATCCGCGCCCGCAGCCCGTAGGTCCGGGCGTAGGCGCGCACCAGGTGGTCGCTCGCCGCCTTGGATGCGGAATAGGGGCTCGACGGGTCGTAGCGGGTCTCCTCCGTGAAGAGCCCCGTGTCCCCGAGGGAACCGTAGACCTCATCCGTGCTCACGTGGTGGAACAAGCCCTTCCGGGGGAGCAGGTGGGCTCGGGCGACGTCGAGCAGCACGAAGGTCCCCTCGATGTTCGACCGGACGAAGGCGGCGGGCCCGTGGATGCTCCGGTCGACGTGGCTTTCCGCGGCGAAGTGGACCACGACGTCCGGCTGGTGGGCCTGGAAGACCTCTTCCACCCGAGCTCGGTCGGCGATGTCCCCCACCTCGAGTCGGTAGTTCGGCCGGTCCGCGATACCCGCCAGGCTGGACAGGTTCGCCGCGTAGGTCAGGGCATCGAGATTCACGAAGCGGTGCTCCGGGAATCTAGGGACCAGCAGGTTGAGGAAGTTCGCGCCGATGAAGCCGGCGCCGCCGGTGACCAGGACGTTCATGGGGGCATGCGCTCCGGGCCGCTCGCCGACAGGCCGACCGCGGCCGAGGGCCAGAGACTAGCCGGCAGACTGTACTTGTCCAGCGCCACCGCACACGACACCCGGAGGTGGTGCGATGGGTCACCGCCGATGACCGCCCCCGACCG
>DAPKRP010000479.1:0-6233 GCA_031800515.1 Polyangiaceae bacterium LLY-WYZ-14_1
CCGCCCGCCCGTCTCGAGGTCGTCGAAGAACGCTGTCGGTCCGCCCTGAGCCGGAACGACAGCCCCGACGTGGGCTTTCGCTACAGCGTCAATCCCTACCGGGGTTGCTTCCACGGCTGCGCCTACTGCTACGCCCGACCGAGCCACGGCTACTGGGGTCTCGGGGCGGGCACCGACTTCGAGCGGACCATCATCGCCAAGGTGAATCTGCCGGAGGTCCTCGACCGGGAGCTCGCGCGACCCGGCTGGTCCGGCGAGCCCATCGTGCTGAGCGGCAACACGGATGGCTATCAGCCCCTCGAGGCGCGCTACGGGCTCACCCGTCGCTGCCTGGAAGTCTGCCGTGACCACGGCAATCCGGTGGCCATCATCACGAAGAGCACCCTCATCCGCCGGGATGGTCCCCTGCTCGCGGAGCTCGCCTCCCGGGCATCGGTGCACGTCGTCATGAGCATCGGCGGGACCGACGACGCCATCGGCCGTGCCCTCGAGCCCAACGCTCCCGCCTATTCCCAGCGGCTCAACGTGCTGGAAACGCTATCCGCCATCCCCGGGGTGCGGACGGGGGTCAGCCTGGCGCCGGTCATCCCCGGACTGACCGACGACGGCATTCCGAAGACGCTGGAAGCCGCCTCCAAGGCCGGGGCGAGCTTCGCGTTCATGACGATGGTGCGGCTCCCGAAGGAAGCGCGTCCCGTGTTCCAGGAACGGCTGGAGGCGGCCTTTCCCGGCCGGGCGCGCAAGGTGCTCCGGGGGATCCGGGAAGCCCGAGGTGGCCGCCTGAACGACGCCCGCTTCGGGGCGCGGATGACCGGCGAAGGGGAGCGCTGGCGGGTGACGGAACGGGTCTTCGCCCAGCACCTCGCCCGCCTCGGCCTCGACCGCAGCCCCGGCGTGCCCGTCGACGACCAGGACGGTTCGGCGAAGGAAGGTCCGTCGGCGGGTTTCACCGCTCCCCGGGGGCGGCGATCCCGCCCCAAGGCGGAACGCCAGCTCCCCCTGTTCGACGCTCCCCCGCCGGCGAGAAGATGACCTGGGGGGGCGGCGGCGCCGCCCGGGGACGACGACGTCGTCGGCGCGTGCTCGTCAGCCGCCGTCGAAGCCGAGGGTGACCCAACGGCCGCGGTCGGCGGGGCCCCGGCAGGCCCAGGCGGTGCGTTCCCGCGGAGAGGCGACGAAGACGCCATTGGTGGCGGTCCCCTGGCCGTCTTCCGGATAGCGGTTGATGCTGTGGACGCCGGCGCTGCGGTCGGCGAACAGGGCGATCAGTCCCTCCCGGTCGAGGCCGCCGCCGCCGAGCACCGCTTCCGCCTTCTCGAGGCGGGCCCGGCTGCTCTCGTTGGGCCGCTCCCCCTGCACCCGGACGTGCTCCGGCGCGAGCACGTGGTTGGTGCGCGCGAGGGGGGCGCGCCCAGCGTCCCGCCGGAAGATGCCGTTCGGGCTGGCCTCGAGCTCGACCAGGCGTTCCCGATCGGCGATCGTGTAGGTGTGGGCCCCGGCGAGGGGGGCCCCTTCGACCAGCTGCTCGGCGAGCTCCGCCCGATCCGCGCGCACCGCCCGGTGCAGCACGCCCAGGTAGCCGAGCCCCGGCCGAGAGCCGTAGGTCTTGATGTTCGTGGTCCCGACGGCCACGCCCTGGGCGTTCATGCCGACCAGGGTCAGACAGCCGACGCAGGTGAGGGACCAGGTCGCCGGACCCTCCGCCGGCCGCCGGTGCACGGCGACGACGAAGTCGAGGTCCTGGGGGTTCAGGTCCCAGGTCTGGCCGAACAGGGGCCGTCCATCCCGGGTGTGGCTGCCGGGGACGAGGACCGCCGTGCAGCCTTCCGCGTCCGCAGGAAGCGGCGTTCGCTCGAGGGGGGCGCCCGCCTCGTCGGAGAGGAGGACGGCGTCCCGGAGGTCCGTCATGTTGCTCGCCGTGTAGAGCGCTTCCGGGTCGACCCCGGCGCCTTCGGCGATGCCCAGGTGCTCGGCGAAGCCCTCCGGGTCCCAGCCGGCGTGGACCTGCGCGCCCTGCCGGCCGGCGGCGAGGAGCTCGTCGACGGTGTGCGTGACCCCGGCGGACCGGGCCCGCTCTTCGAAGTAGCCCCGGGCGGCGTCGAAGCGCATCGCGACGAAGGCCCGGATGCGGTCCCGCCAGTGCTCGCCCTGCCCCCGGCCGAGGGCTCGGGGAGGACCGGTGACGGTCAAGCGTTCGAGGGACAGGGGCTCGGATCGATCGGTTGCGCTCACGAACCGGTCCGTACTAGCGGAGAAGGCCGAGGTCGACGAAATCGAGACCGCCCGGGAGCATGAAGCTCGTATAGGAGGCGTAGCCGTGGACCACCAGCCCGACGAGCTGGTCCGATTCGATCCGATGGGCGCCGGCGGCCACCTGGAGGCGGCTGCCCCGAAGGTCCGAATCGCCGACGGGGCTGCCGTCGGACAGGTCGACCACCGCCCCGTCGAGGCTCACCGTCGCCTCCGCCGGAGCGAGCAAGGTGACCCAGGTCTCGGTGAAGGTGGCGGGGGCGAGGAAGCCATAGCTCGCCCGAAGCTGCTCCCGGGGAATGGCGACGGACATCGAGGGGTCGCCGACGGGGGTCGCCCCATCGGCGGCGGAGGCGCCCCAGCCCGCCCAGTCCTGGCCGACGAGAAACTGGGCGACCATGGCCGGACCGTCGGCTTCGACGATGAAATCGGCGCGGGCCTCGATCTCGACGAACTCCCCTTCGTCCAAGACGACGTCGAGCCCGACGCCGGGGGGATTCGACCGCAGGCGATTGCCGTCCGTGGCGGAGATGACCCGGGCGAGGAACGGCTCGCCGCGGATCGATTCCGGGGCGGGGACGAGGATCTCGCGGCCCCAGGCTTCGACCGGAAACAGGGACTCTTCGAGGTGGTCGCAGGCCCACCGGTCGAAGGGGACGAAGGTGCACTGGTGGCCACCGATGACCGCGAGGGGGGCCGTCCCTTCGATCCGGGTGCCGGTTAGATCGTAGTCGCGGCCGAGGTCGCAGTAGCGGATCTCCTCGTTCGCGGGCAGGTCCGGGGAGCGCTCCTCCTGATAACCCGCGGGGCAGTCCGCCGGGGCGGAGCTCAGCACCTGAAGCACGTCCCCCTGCGCCAGGGTGACCGTCGTCTCTTCCCCCGGAGCCAGGGCGGGGAAGGTCTGCCCGTCGTCCCGGGAGGGAGCGATAAAGGCAGACGCCCGGACGGTCACATCCGTCTCCCCCGGGGCGGTCGCGACGACGGCGAGAAAGCCCGGGAAAAAGCTGCGTACCTCGGTCGTCCGGTCATCGTCCTCCAGGAATCGCCGGACCAGGTGCTGGGTCGGTCGGGAGGTGCCCAGGTACCGTTCGGTCAGGGTGTGGGTCGGTAGCAAGAGGGAGGCGTCGTTGGTGAAGGAGAAGGAGCCCCCCTGCTGAAACTCCAGCGGATTGAACTGATAGACGGTGACCGGGACGCTCGCGGTGACCCGATAGGCGGCGCCGGGGACGCGCTCGGTCCCCCAGGAAACCGGTGACGACCCGTCATCCGGCGGGCCACCGCCGTCGTCGTCGTCGTCCTCCGCCAGGGTTCCGCCGAAGAGCTCGGGCACGTAGGGGAGACGGATCGCCGCGATCTCCCCCGGCGGCACCGTCCGTTCGACCGGAGCGGGCAGGAGACGGGCGTGGGTGACCCGGACCTCCGCGGGGACGAGCTGGGTGTTCGCCACGACGACGGCAAAGGAGAAGGGGGAGTCGAAGAGCTCGGCGACGTTGATCGTGGGGACGGCGAAGTACTCGCAGCCCTGATAGGAGCTGGTGGCGGCGGCCTGGGCGCAGAGGTCCGCGCAGCCCGACGGCCCGCAGAACTCGCCCTCCCCGCATTCCAGCACCTGGTCGAAGTCGGAGCCGTCCCCATTGCAGCGGCGAAAGGTGTTGCCTTCGCAGGAGGCGCGGGCGGGCTCGCAGGCGGCGCAGCCGAGCTCGGGAAAACAGGAGAGCCCCTCCGCCGCGCAGTTTCGTTCCGAGGCGACGACGCCAGCGGCATCGCAGACGAACGCTCGGTCGGCCCGACAGAAGAGCCCCTCCGGCTGGCCGGTGCAGGGGCCGCGGCTCCGGGTTCCTGGCTCGCCGCAGGCGGCAAGGGAGCCGACCGTCGCGAAGGCGATCGTCCATGCGATCCCTCGGACCCCCCGGCGCCCCGCTCCCGGTGCATCGATCCGCATGTCCCCAGTCTGGGCCGGCGCGCTGCGAGGAACCACGCCAGCAGGGTCACCGGGGGAGCCGGCGGAGGGCTGCGGGCGTCGTCGAATTGCCACTTCGACCCCTTCGTGACACTGTGACTTGCACGATGACAGTCAAACGGCGCGTACGCCTCTTTAGCAGGCTCGATGTCATGCCTGCACGAGACATGTCAGCATGACACAACCGGTGGACCCGGTGGTGCTGGTGGTCGACGACGAGCCGGCCAACCTCACCTCCCTGGACAAGATCTTCCAAAAGGAGGGGTTTCGGGTGTTGACGGCCCCGGATGGGCGGGCGGCCCTGGACCTCTGCCGCCAGCACCGCGTCCACGTCATGCTGACCGACCTGATGATGCCGAAGATGGGGGGCATCGACCTCATCCGGGCGCTTCGGGCGGTCGCCCCGGACGTCGAGACGGTGGTCATGACCGCCTTTGGCACCATCGAGACCGCCGTCGAGGCGATGCGCGAGGGCGCCTACGACTTCGTCGAAAAGCCCCTCAAGCGCGTCCATATCGTGAAGACGGTTCGGAAGGCGGCGGAACGACACCAGCTCGTCGCGGAGAACCGGACCCTCCGTCAGGAGCTCTCCACCCTGCGCCATCGCCGCATCGTCGGCTCGGCCCCCGCCCTGCGCCAGGCCCTCGAGATGGCGCAGCAGGCGGCTCCCTCCGCCGCGACGGTGCTCGTCCTCGGGGAGAGCGGGACGGGCAAAGAGCTCATGGCCCGTCAGATCCACGAATGGTCCACCCGGAGCGAACAGGCCTTCGTGGCGGTGAACCTGGCCGCCCTGCCCGAGACCATCGTCGAGGCGGAGCTCTTCGGCCACGAGAAGGGCAGCTTCACCGGAGCCGTCGGCCGCCGGGACGGCCGCATCGCCCAGGCCGCGGGGGGCACCCTCTTTCTCGACGAGATCGGGGAGCTGTCTCCGGCGGTGCAGGTGAAGCTGCTGCGGGTGCTCCAGGAAGGGGAGTACGAGCCCATCGGCGGCCGCACCCAGCGGGCGGACTTCCGCCTGGTGGCGGCGACCAATCGCAACCTGGAGGAGGCGGTCGCCCAGGGGAGCTTCCGGGAAGACCTCTATTATCGCCTGAACGTCATCGCCATCACCTGCCCTCGCCTCGCCGACCGGGAGGAAGACATCCCGCTCCTCGCCGACCACTTCCTCGACGTCTATTGCAAGAAGAACGGCCGGCCTCGCATGGAGGTCGCCCGGGAGGCGATGGACCGCCTGGTCGCCTACCGCTGGCCGGGGAACGTCCGGGAGCTCGAAAACGTCATCGAGCGGGCCGTCGTCCTGAACAAGGGTGGGCCCATCGACGTCTCGGATCTGCCCGCCTCCGTCGCCTCCGCGGAACGAGGGGAACGGGGCCTCACCTTCGCCCTCGGGACGCCCCTCGAAGAGATCGAGCGGCGGGTGATCCACGCCACCCTCGAGCACACCCAGGGGGACAAGCAGCTCGCCGCGCAACTGCTGGGGATCTCCGCCCGGACCATCTATCGGAAGCTCGAGGCGGAACGCGGGGACGGGCCCGGGGAGCGTCGCGCCGAATGAGAGGGTCGCTCAAAGTCGCTCAAATGAACACTCGGGTCGCCGCGAAGCCGGTGTTGAGGCCTCCGGGAGCTGCCAGGTTGTCAGGTTGGAGCCGCGGGGAACCACCTCCGTTGACAGAGTGTCCGCCGTCCCCCGTGGGCGCGGCCGGGACCGGCGGAGAACCCCTTGGCGACCGGACCCGCTTGCGCTAGGCACGCGCCTTGCTCACGAGTGAACCACTCCCATCGGACGCATGCGTCCCGTCATGGCGTCGGCGGCCCCGGACGCCGGTCGCCGAGGCGCCGCGACCCGAGAGCCCGGACCCGTGACCCTGAATCGCGAACGCGCCATCGCCATCGCCATCGTCCTGGCTAGCATCGCGGGCACCGCCACCTTCCTGGCCCAGGGCACGATGCAGCTCGTCGGTTCGGCGGTCCTTCCCCTGGACCCGGGCTTCCAGGCCTCCGCGGGGGCCCAGCTGCCCTCCCC
>DAPKRP010000480.1:0-3296 GCA_031800515.1 Polyangiaceae bacterium LLY-WYZ-14_1
CTGGGCGTCGACCACCCGGTAGCCGAGCCCGCGGAGCCAGCCCGGTGCCGCGCCCTCCGCCTGCCAGGCGGCCCGGGCACGCCGGCGGCGCCGGCGGCGGTCCCGGCGTCGCCGGGCCGACCCCCCGATCAAGGTGGCGGTCGCCAGGCCGAGGATCGCGCCGGCGAGGAGCGGCGGTACCGCGTCGGACGGGTCGAGCCAGAAGGCCCAGGCCGTCTCGTCCACCAGATGGTGCAGGGGAACTGCCCAGTCCCCAGGGTCGAAGGCGGCCATCCGTGGATGCGATCCCAGGCGGTTTCCCCGGTCAACAAATCGGACTGATGAGAGGGTCGCTCCAAATAACGCTCCGGTCGCCGCGAAGCCGATCCGACGCCGTCTGCGGCGTTCCGGCTCCTCGAAATATCCTTCAGATATTCCTCGTCGCCGCGCCTTGCAGCCGACGCCGCCTCGGCTCCGCGGCTCGGTCGGTTATTTGGACCGACCCTCTGCTACGCTGCTCCCAGTGGAGCTCCGGCGGGAAGGGGACGGCGGCGCGGGGGCACTGTCCCTGACCGCCCGGCTCTCGCCGGTATCCCGGACCGAAGTCTCGAGCAGGGGTACTAGACAGCCGGACACCGTCATCCTGGTCCACAGCTCGGGCCTCGGCGGGGGGCAATGGCGGAAGGTCGCGCCGATGCTGGCCGCCGGCGGGCTCGAGGTGCTGGTACCGGACCTCGTCGGCTATGGCGAGAGCCCTCCCTGGATCTCAGAGGGTGTTGCCGGCGGCGATGCGTCGGCCCTCGCCGGGGACGTCGCCGGCCTGGTCGGCTTGATCGATCGGGTTCGGGGCTCGGCGGCGCCGACCGCCCCGCCCGGCCGCGTCCACCTGGTCGGCCACAGCTACGGCGGGGTCGTCGCCCTGCAGGCCGCCCGGGAACGACCGGACGTCGTCGGTCGGCTGGTGCTCTTCGAGCCGGTGCTCTTCGGACTGATTCGACGGCAGGTCTCCCCGGACCGTCTCCGGAGCTACCTGCCTTTCGACGAGGGCTTCTTCGCCCGGGATCCGGACGGCGGCGTCGCCGACTTCCTCGAGCGCCTGGTCGATTTCTGGAACGGCCCGGGCGCCTGGGCGGCCCTCGGCCCGGAACGCCGAGCCCCCTTTCTCGCCGCGGGTCACAAGGTGCGGGCAGAGGTCGTCGCGGTCGCCGTCGCTCGCGAGGACGGCGACCGCGAGGGCTACCGGGGGGTCCCGGCGCCGACCCTCGTGGTCACCGGCGGTCGGACGGCGCCGCCGGTGGGGGCAGCGCTGGGTGCAGCGGTGGCCGCGGAGCTGCCCGACGCGACGCACGTGGTGATGGAGGACGCTGGCCACATGGGCCCGGTGACCCACCCGGATGTGTTCGTCCCCTTGACCCTCGCCCATCTCGCCGGCCGGTGAGACCGACGGCGACCGGAGCGTTATTTTGAGCGACCCTCTCAGGTGGCAGGTTGTCCGATATCGTCGGTGGGACCGAAAAGATTGATCGGGATGTTCAGGTACCGGTTGCCGTTGGCCCGCTTACCCGGAAGCCGCCCGGCGTCCACGTTGACCTGGACGCTCTGGAACAACAGCTTCGGGGCCGCCAGGGTCGCGTCCCGCTCCTTCCGAAAACGGACGAACTCTTCCTTTCCGGTGCTGGCCTTGAGCTGGACGTTTTCCGCCTTCGAGCGGCCGATGGTCGTCTCCCAGCGAAGCTCCCGGCCGCCGGGCTGGTAGTCGTGACCGACGAAGACCCGGGTGTCGTCGGGCAAGGTGTAGAGCTTGCCCTGGATCGAATCGTAGAGGTCTTCCGCGCTGCCCTTCGGGAAGTCGCAGCGACCGGTCCCGAAGTCCTCGATGAAGAGGGCGTCCCCGGTGAAGATCGCATCCCCGATCTTGTAGGTCACGCAGGCGGGGGTGTGGCCCGGTGTCGCGATGGTCTCGACGGGGATGGACCCTGCTTGGAAGACCTCGCCGTCGGCCAGCAATCGGTCGAACTGACTCCCATCCGTCGGGAAGGAGTCGGGGAGGTCGAAGAGCCCCTTGAAGGTCTCTTGGACGACGGTGATCCGTTCGCCGATCGCCACGTCCGCTTCGTGCCGCCGCTTGAGCAGCTGGGATCCGCTCAGGTGGTCCGCATGGGCGTGGGTTTCGAGGATGCCCCGAAGCTGGAGGCCTTCTCTGCGCAGGACCTCGGAGATCGCGTCGACGCTCGTCGTGCTGGTCTGGGACCCGAGGGGGTTGTAGTCGAGCACCGGGTCGATGACGACGGCGTCCTTGGTCTCCGGGTCATGCACGAGAAACGTGAGGGTGAACGTGGCGGGGTCGTAGAAGTGGCGGATCTGCATTGGGTCTCCCTCTTTCTTCTCTTTGGGAATCACCGTGGGCCGAGGCGGCAGCCGCCGCGGCAGGCACCGCGTCTTCGACGCGGTCGAACAAACGATTTTCACCGACCTTCGCCGGGAGTCCGGCCCGGCCGAGCACGTCCCGGACCGGGCCCTTCAGGGCGGCTAGATACAGGGCGATGCCGCGCTCCCGGTAGTCATCGAGGATCTCTTCCAGGGCGGTCGTCGCAGAGGAATCGATCTGGTTGATCCCGCTGGCGTCGATCACGATCGCCTGGAGCGGCCAGGGGGCCTCGTCCTCGAGGCGCCGCAGAAGGGTCCGTAGATAGTTGACGTTCCCGAAGTAGAACTGGGCGTCGAGGCGGACCGCCAGCACCCCCGGGTCCTGAACCGCGTCGTCGTAGCGAGCGGTGTTTCGATAGACGCCGTTCGGGCGCCGACCGAGCACCGCCACGTGGGGGCGGGTGGTCCGAAACACCAGCACCAACAGGGACGCGCCCACGCCGACCAGGATCCCCTGCTGGATGCTCCAGCCCAGGGTGGCGAAGAAGGTGACCCCCAGCAGGGCCAGGTCCGTGCGCTTGACCCGCCAGAGGTGGACGACCTGTTTCACGTCCACCAGGCCGAAGACGGCGGTCATGATGATCCCCGCCAGCACCGCCTTCGGTAGGTGGTAGAAGAGAGGCGTCAGGAAGACCACGGCCAGACCCACCGCCGCCGCGGTGAGCATCGACGCGAGGGGGGTGCGGGCCCCGGCCTGGGCGTTGACGGCGGTGCGGGAGAAGCCGCCGGTCACCGGGTAGGCCCGGAAAAAGCCGCCGACGACGTTGGCCAAGCCGATCGCGACGAGCTCCTGGTTCGGGTCGACCTCGTACTTGCGCTTGCGGGCGATGGCGGAGGCGACGCTGATCGCTTCCATGAAAGCGACCAGGGCGATGGCCATCGCCGTCGGG
>DAPKRP010000481.1:0-4215 GCA_031800515.1 Polyangiaceae bacterium LLY-WYZ-14_1
GGACGACGACCCGTCCGAAGCCGGCCCGGCCGCCTCGACGGCGCTCCCGGAGAGCGCCCTGATCAAGCTCGCCGACATCCTCCGGGACGACCCGGGCTTCGACCTCCGAAACTACAAGCGGAACATGGTCGAACGCCGGGCGGTCCGCCGGGCCGCCCTCGCCGGCTTCGACGGCATCGAACGCTACCTCGACGAGCTCGACCAATCCCCGGAGGAACGTGGCCGTCTGGTTCGGGACCTGCTGATCGGGGTCACCGGTTTTTTTCGCGACCGGGAAGCGTTTCAGGCGCTCCGGCAGCAGGCGATCGTGCCGATCGTCCGGCAGGCGGAGCGGGGAAGCACGATCCGCGTCTGGGTCCCGGGCTGCGCCACCGGCGAGGAGGCCTACAGCCTGGCCATCGAAGTGATGGACGAGATCCGGGAGCGCCACGCCGACCTGCGGCTGCAGATCTTCGCGACGGATATCGACAAGGACGCCCTGGCGGTGGCCCGGGCCGGCGTCTTTCCTGCCGGCATCGCCGAGAAGATCTCCCCGGACCGCCTCGGTGCCTATTTCGAGCAGCTGGTGGGGCGGGGCTTCCGGGCGCGACCGACGCTACGCGACGCCCTCTCCTTCTCCATCCACGACCTGACCAAGGATCCGCCGTTCTCCCGGATCCACCTGGTGAGCTGTCGGAATCTGCTGATCTATCTGACCCCCGCGTGCCAGCGGCGGGTGCTTCAGGACCTGCGCTTCGCGCTGCGTGAGAACGGGGTGCTGTTCCTCGGGACCTCCGAGTCCACCCACGCCAGCCCGTCGGCCTTCCGGACCGTTTCGAGCAGCGCGAAGATCTTTGCGCCGACAGGGGCCCGATCCGACCGTGGCAGCCCCCACCGGGCCGCCGACCCCCGAGACGAGATCGACTGGCCGTCGTCCCCGGCCTGGGGCGCCGAGAGCTCGACGGACCGGCCACCACCGAACGAGCCGGAAAGGCCCCGTCCCCCCTGGGGCGACGAACGCCAGGTCGCCCACGATGCCACTCGGAAGGCGCTGGTGGAGGCCTTCGTGCCGCCTACCGTCGTCGTCGGAGTCGACGGGGGGATTCTGTTCACCCACGGTGAGCTGAGCCCGTTCCTCCGCTTTCCCGAGGGGGATGCCCCACGTCTCGAGCTCTCCCGGATGCTCCGCCCCGCCCTCGCCGTCCGCGCCCGGGGGGTCCTCTACAAGGTGCGCCGGGACCAGGCGCCGGCGGAGGCGAAGACCGAGGCGGAGTGGCCAGGACCGGGAGACGGGGTCCGGATCCTCGGGCGCCCGGCCCCGCGGGTCGGGGACGAGGCGGTCATCCTTTCCTTCGAGACCCTTCACCGAACCGTCGACGAGCCTCGTCCGGAGCGTCCCCCGGCACCGGAGCGGGAAGACTTGGTCGACCGGCTCGAGGGGGAGCTCGCCGCGACGAAACGGGACCTCCAGGACACCATCGAGCAGCTCGAGCTCTCCAGCGAAGAGCTTCGGTCCGCCCACGAGGAGTCCGTCTCCACCAACGAAGAGCTCCAGTCGGCCAACGAAGAGCTCGAGTCCACGACCGAAGAGCTCCGCTCCGTCAACGAAGAGCTCACCACCGTCAACGCCCAGCTTCGGGAAAAGATCGAACAGCTCGAGCAGGCGAACGACGACCTCGAGAACTTCCTCGCGAGCGCCAACCACCCCACCCTGTTTCTGGACGACCACGAGCGGCTGCGCCGGATCACCCCCGCCGGGATGAAGCTCCTCGACCTGGACCACACGGACCACGGGCGCCGCGTCGGCGACATCCGCCGGGAGCTCCTGGAGCACGGCCTCGAGGAAGACGTCCGGGGCATGCTGGACGACTTCCAGCCCCGGATCCGCACCTTCCAGACGGCGGCGGGCGCCTGGTATCACCGAACCGTCCTCCCCTATCGGACGGACGACCGACGCGTCGCCGGAGCGGTCGTCGCCTACCGGGACATCAGCGAAGAACGGGACCGGCAGCGCCTCGTCGAGGTCAACGCCCGGCGTCTCGAGCTTGCCCTCCAGGCCACCGGGGGCGGGGTCTTCGAGAGCGCTCTGCCCATCGACGGCGGCGCCTACTACAGCGACGCCTGGGCGCGCGTCCTCGGCTACGAGGCCCGGGAGCTGCCCGCCCCGGAAGCCATCGACGACTGGCTCCTCGCCCGGGTCGACGACCAGGACCGGCCGGCCCTCCTACGCGCCCGCCGCCGCTTTCGGGACGGCGAGGTGCGGCTCCACGAGGCCGAGTTTCGGATCCGCCATCGGGATGGAAGCTTCCGCTGGGTCGAGGAGGTGGCCGAGGCCACCCACCGGGACGAAGACGATCGGGCCACCCGGATCGTCGGGGTCATGTTCGACGTCACCGCCAGGCGGGAAGCGGAGGAACAGGTCCGGGAGAGCGAGGCTCGCTTTCGCGAGATCACCGATGCCCTGCCCCTGATCGTCTGGGTCCACGACGCCGACGGCCGACAGCAGCAGGTCAATCGCACCTTCTGCCAGTTCTTCGGGGTCAGCGAAGAAGACATGCGGGGCGACCAGTGGCAGCTCCTGGTCCACCCGGAGGATCGGGACGGCTACAACGCCGCCTTCGCGGCCGCCCTCGAGGCGCGGACGCCCTTCCACGCCGAGGCCCGGGTCAAGGACGGCCGCGGCCGCTGGCGGTGGATGGAATCCTGGGGCCGTCCCCGCACGGATTCCCGGGGATCGTTTTTCGGCATGGTCGGGGCCAGCGCGGACGTCACGGAACGCAAGGAAGCCGAGCGTCGCCTCATGGATGCGGACCGGCAGAAAGACCGCTTCCTGGCGATGCTGGGCCACGAGCTGCGGAACCCCCTCGCCGCCATTCAAAACGCCGCCGACCTGTTGGACGGCCCCCCCGAGGGGGAAGGGACCGGGGGCGAGGAGCTCGGCCACATCCGGGAGGTCCTCCAACGCCAGAGCGGCCACATGGCCACGCTCATCGATGGGCTCCTCGACATCTCCCGGATCGTCGAGGGGAAGGTGGACCTCGACCGCCAGCCCCTGGACCTCACCGAGCTCTGCCGGGACGCGGTGGTCGATGCCCGGCAGCAAGCGGCCCACCGGTCCCTGTCCATCGGCGCCATCCTCCCGGAGGGGCCCATCGTCGCCGAAGGGGACCGGGTGCGCCTGGCCCAGGTGGTGGGCAACCTCCTCTCGAACGCGGTCAAGTTCACCCCGGACGGGGGTCACATCGACCTGCGCCTGGATGCCTCCGAGGGGCAGGGGGTGATCTCCGTGGTCGACGACGGGGTCGGCATCGAGCCGGGGCTCCTCGACACGGTGTTCGAGATCTTCCGCCAGGGGGAGGTCTCCCTCGCTCGGGAGCAAGGGGGGCTCGGGGTCGGCCTGGCGCTGGTCAAGTCCCTCACGGAGCTCCACGGCGGGCGGGTCGAGGCGGAGAGCGACGGCGCCGGCCGAGGCGCCGTCTTTCGGGTGCGACTTCCCCTGGCCGACCACACGCCGCCGGAGTCCGCGGACGGGGAGCCCGCCCGGGCCTCCGGAGATGGGCCCGGGAAAGCAGCCGACAGCGGTGGACAGCGGAGCCACCTGAAGATCCTGATCGTCGAAGACAACCTCGACGCGGCGCTCATGCTGCAGACCCTTCTTTCCCGGAAAGGGCACGAGGTGCGCATCGCCGAGGACGGCCCGACCGCCCTGAGCGCCCTGAACGACGCGCTGCCCGACGTCGTGGTCTGCGACCTCGGGCTTCCCGGGACGATGAACGGCCTCGACGTCGCCCGGGCGATCCGCGCCCGGACCCGGACCGCCCGGCTGCCCCTCGTCGCCCTCTCCGGCTACGGGCGGGCGGAAGACCAGGAGGTGAGCGCCGCCGCCGGCTTCGACGTCCACTTCACCAAGCCCGTCCGGGCGGACGGCCTGCACGAATCCCTCGTCGCCCTGGTCGGGCAAAACTCACCCCGGGGATGAGGGCTGGCCCCTTCGACGCGCCGGGGCTGCCCGACGTTTAGAGGGTGTTGTCACCCGTCGCGCGGAGCAGTCCCCGGATCCGGAGAAGCTCGCCGAGGGACCAGGCCTGGAAGGGAGCCCCCCGGGGCCGGTGGGGCGCCTCCCCGTCGGCGATCTCGGAGACGTGGCCGAGGCCCGCCTCCGGCAGGTGGGCGAGAAGGGGCGACAGAAAGCGATGACGCCCCTCCCGGCGCACCGCCTCCGCCGCCGCGCCCTCG
>DAPKRP010000482.1:0-4360 GCA_031800515.1 Polyangiaceae bacterium LLY-WYZ-14_1
CCCCGGCGCCGGGCGCCGCGACCACGAGCCTCCACGGGGACCCGCCCCCCACGGCGGGGCCGAGCCTCGGCGCGGATGCGGTGGGAGCCCTGGTCACCCTGATGCGCCGGGTGTCCCGGAACTTCGACACGAAGAACGCCAGCGTCGGGTCGCTCCACGACCAGGGGCGCTGGTCCCAGGCGCGAAGCGCGATCGCCCTGGTGCTGTCCGATATGGTGGCCGAGGGCCTCATCGACGACCGGATGGACCAAGAGGTCCTGACCCGGGCGGCGCTCCGGGAGGCGGTCAGCCTCGGGGCCCTCGACGATCTGCTGGCCCACCGGGGCGTCCGGGAGATCGTGGTCGAAGGGCCGAACCAGGTGGTCGCCGACTTCGGGCGGGGCCTCGAGCCGGTGGCCACCCAGTTCTCCTCGTCCGAGCAGCTCCTGGTGATCGCCCGGCGGCTGGTGGCCAGCGCCGGGGACGAGCTCACCGGGAGCAAACCCATCCACGAGACCGCCCTGCCCGATGGCTCCCGGGTCATCGTCGTCCAGCCGCCGGTCGCGGTGCGGGGGCCGGTGATCGAGATCCGCCGGGCCGCCGCCGGCAGCCACCTCGGGGAGCTGGTCGCCCAAAACGTGCTGTCCCAGGAGATGGCGGACCTGCTGGTCCAGGCCATCGAGGCCCGCCGGAACATCCTGGTGGCGGGCCCGGTGGGCAGCGGGGTCACCACGCTGCTCGGCGCCCTGGCGAACGCGGTGCCCGCGGGGGAGCGGGTGATCACCGTCGAGGACGTTCCGGACCTGTCCCTCCAGCGGGAACGCGTGGTGGCGCTGGCGACGGGCGGGGCGGATAGCGGCCTGACCCTGCGGCACCTGCTCGCCCAGGCGGCTCGGCTGCGCTCGGACCGGCTGGTGGTCGACGATGTTCGCGGGCCCGAGGCGACGGATGTCCTCACCACCCTGGCGACCCGTCGGGAGGGTTGCCTGGTCGGGCTGCACGCCGGCGGAAGCGTCGAGCCGCTGGCCCACCTGCGGGTGCTCACCCGGATCGAGCACCCCCTTTCCGACCAGGCGATGGACGAGCTCATCGCCTCGGCGGTCCACCTCGTGGTCCAGGTGGCTAGGGAGGGTGACAACCAGCGTCGGGTTCGGTCTATCGTGGAGGTGGTGTCCAACGGGGGCGCCGGCGGTCCCCTGGTGACCAAGACCCTCTTCGAGGCCGCCGCCGACGGCGGCTATACCGGGTCCGCCGCGGAGGCGTCCTTCCTGTCCTGACCCTCTTTTTGTTCGTCGTTCTGCTGGAGCTCTGTTCGTGAAAGCCTTCTTCCGCCGCTTGTTCGTCGGGCTCGTCAAAGGCGCCCTCCTCGGGGCCCTCTTCGGCGCCGCGATCAGCTACGGCCTGGGCTGGGGACGGACGGAGGGCCTCCTCGCCTACCTCCTCGCGATGGGGGTGGGCGCCTCCGTCGGCCTGCTCGCGGGCAAGCCGCCCTGGGCCCAGAACGCCTGGCTCGAGGCGATCCTGCGGGCGGCAGGCGGCCTGATCCTGGGTGCGTTCCTCTATTGGCTGGGCACCCGCTTCGGCAATCCTCCGCTGCCCTTCCCGGTGGGCCCGGGGAACCCGGCGGGCCTGCCCTGGCTCGCCGTGCCGCTGCTCTATGCGACGGCGATCGGCGCGGTCTACGGGTGCCTCGTCGAGCTGGACAACACCGGTAAGGCCAAGAAGGGCGGCGGTGGCGCGGAGGCGCCGGCGAAGCCCGCCGCCGATGCCTCGGCGAAGGGCGGCTCCGACCCGTCGAAGGCGGGCGCAAGCGGTGCCGCCATGTCGAAGGGCGACGATGGGAAGAAGCCGAGCCGCCCGGCGGCGGGGGCCGGCGGCGCGTCGTCCGGGGACGACAAGAAGGGCTCGAGCGGCGCGGCCAGCGTGTCCGGAAAAGGCCGCAGCCCCGCGGAAGCGACCCCCTCCCCCGCCCGTTGATCCAGGAACGCCGCGTATCGAACGCCGCGCTCCGAGGAACGCCTGGGGGGCGTCAGGGATCGTCGGCGGTGAGCGCTTCCCGGATGCCTCCCGGGAAGGCCCCTGGTAGCGTCCCGGAATCATGGCCGCAGCAACCGAGGACGACCGGGGCTCCTTTCGCCCCGCGGGCGAGGCCCGGCCGGGAACGAGCCTGGCCCGCTTCATCTTCGCCCAGATGCAGGACCACCCGGAGGCGACGGGGGAGTTCACCGGGCTCTTTCAGCAGATCGGGCTCGCCGCCAAGATCATCCAAAGCCGGGTCAGCCGCGCCGGCCTCGCCAACGTCCTCGGACTGACCGGCAACGTGAACGTCCAGGGCGAGATGGTCGCGAAGCTCGACGAGTTCGCCCACAACAGCCTGGTCCGCAGCGTCGAAGGGGGCGGGCACGTCTGCCTCCTGGGCAGCGAAGAGGAGGAGCAGCTGATCGTCCCCGCCGAGCCCCGGGGGAAGTACGTCCTGCTCTTCGACCCCCTGGATGGCTCCGGCAACATCGACATCAACGCGTCCATCGGGACGATCTTCGCCGTCTACCGCCGGACCACCCCCGGGGACGGTCCCGGGACCCTGGAAGACGCCCTTCAGCCGGGGCGGAAGCTGGTGGCCTCTGGCTACATCATCTACGGCTCGTCGACGATGCTGGTCTACTCGACCGGGGACGGGGTCCACGGCTTCACCTTCGACCCGGGCATCGGCGAGTTCTTCCTGTCCCATGAGCGCATCCAGATCCCGGCCCGGGGCGGGACCTACTCGGTCAACGAGGGCAACTACGCGAAGTGGTCCGACGCCACCCGCCGCTGGGTGGACTGGGTCAAAGCGGCGGACGGCGACGGGGGGCGCCCCTACGGACACCGATACATCGGCGCCGTCGTGGCGGACTTCCACCGCACCCTCCTTCGGGGCGGCATCTTCGCCTATCCCGGCGACCGGAAGCGGCCGAGCGGGAAGCTCCGGCTGCTCTACGAGGCGGTGCCCCTCGCCTTTTTGGCGGAGGCTGCCGGCGGGGCTGCCTCCGACGGAACCACTCCGATCCTGGACATCGCGCCGCAGGATCTGCACCAGCGGACGCCCCTGTTCATCGGCAGCCGGGACGACGTCGCCGACGCCCTCCGGGTGATGGCGGGCTAGGCTAGTACCCCTGCCCGGAAGTTCGGTCCGAGATTCGGCGGCCCGGGGAGACCATCGGCGCTGGCGTCCTCAAGGGGTTCCCGGGCCGCCCGTATAGGTTTCGAGGTATGGACACGGGCCCCTCTGGCTCCTCCGTGGACGGCGACGCCAAGCCGTCGAGGGGACGCGTCCTCCTCGTCGATGACGAGCCAGCCCTGGTGAAAGCCTACCGCCGGGTGCTGACCGGCCACGGCTACGAGGTGGACACGGCCTCCGACGGTGATCAGGCGATCAGCCTCTTCCAGCGAGGCGGCGTCGACGTGGTGATGACCGACATCACCATGCCCGGAATGGACGGGATGGAGCTCCTCCGGGCGATCCGCCGGGCGGATCCGGACGTGCCCATCGTCCTGGCCACCGGAGGGCCCACCCTCGAGACCGCCGTCGAGGCCCTCGAGCACGGGGTGCTCAAGTATCTGGTCAAGCCCGTGGACCCGAAGGACCTGATCCGGGTGATGGACCGGGCGGTCCAGCTCCATCGCCTGGGGGAGGTGAAGCGTCAGCTGCTCGCCCATCTGACGAAGACCTCCGAGTTCGAGTCGGACCTCGAGCAGCTCGAAGCCGCCTTCGAGCGCGCCCTGACCGGGCTGTTCCTCCACTTCCAGCCGATCGTCTGGTGGTCCCGGCGGCAGGTGTTCGGCTACGAGGCGCTCGTCCGGACCAACGAGGCCCACCTTCCCCATCCGGGCAAGCTCTTCGAGGCGGCGGAGCGCCTCGACCGGGTCAGAGACGTCGGCCGGCGCATCCGAGAGGTGGCCGCCCGGGCGGTGCTCCCGGATGACACCAGCTGGCTCTTCCTGAATCTCCACCCTCAGGAGCTCAGCGATCCCCAGCTGATCGCCCGGTCGGCTCCCCTCCAGCCGATGGCCGAGCGGGTGGTGCTGGAGGTGACGGAGCGGGCGAGCATCGCCGAGGTGCCCGACGCCCGCACCCACATCGCCGCCCTCCGTCGCTCGGGCTTCCGGATCGCCGTCGACGACCTGGGGGCCGGCTACTCCGGGTTGTCGAGCTTCGCCCTGCTCGAGCCCGAGGTCGCCAAGCTCGACATGGGCCTGGTGCGAGACGTCCAGCTCTACCCGACCAAGCAGCGGCTCATACGGTCCATGTGCAACCTGTGCCGGGAGATGGGGATGCCCCTCATCGCCGAGGGCGTCGAGACCGAGGACGAGCGGGACGTGCTGCTCGGGCTCGGCGTCGACC
>DAPKRP010000483.1:0-3252 GCA_031800515.1 Polyangiaceae bacterium LLY-WYZ-14_1
GCGCTGCCTGCGGTTGCCGGTCCCGGGCGCGCCCCGGTGTGTCGGCGAGCGCGTCCCTCTGGGGCGCCGGCGCTGCGGGGGCGCGCTCCGGCTCTCTCGTCCTGCTCACCGGGAGCCACGGTACCAGCTCTGCGGCCGAGAACGGGCGCGGATGAAGTCGATGCACTGATGTTACCTGTCGCTCTGCGCGTCCACCCGCGCCGGACCCTACGCCCCGACACTCCGGTGAGTACAGGGATCGTCACTCGAGCGGTTCCGTGGCACAGGCCAGAGGATGACCCACCCGGTGACCCGAGCCGTCGAACCGACGCCGACCGGGCGCGGCCCCCTCGAAGGCATCCGCGTCCTCGACCTCACCCGCATCCTGGCCGGCCCCACCTGCACGCAGCTCCTCGGGGATCTCGGGGCGGACGTGGTGAAGGTGGAACGGCCTGGCCGGGGAGACGACACCCGGGGCTGGGGCCCGCCCTTCCTGGCTGGACCCGACGGTCCGACCGGCGAGAGCGCCTACTACCTCTGCGCGAACCGAAACAAGCGTTCGATCACCATCGACCTCCAGACCCGGGCCGGCCGGGAGCTCGTCCGCCGCCTGGCCCAGGAAAGCGACGTGCTGATCGAGAACTTCAAGGTCGGCGGCCTCCATCGGCTCGGGCTCGGCTACGCGGACCTGCGGGAACGCTGTCCCCGCCTGGTCTACTGCTCGGTCACCGGCTTCGGGCAGACGGGCCCTCGCGCCGAGCAGACCGGCTACGACGTGCTCGCCCAGGCGATGGGGGGGATCATGAGCCTGACGGGGGAGCCCGAGGGCGCCCCGATGAAAGTGGGGGTCGGCGTGGCCGACGTCATGTGCGGGATGTACGCCGCCGTCGGGATCCTCGCGGCCCTCCGGGAGCGGGACCGCACCGGTCGCGGCCAACAGGTCGATCTCGGCCTCTTCGACACCCAGGTCGCCTGGCTCGTCAACGGAGCGCTCAACTGGTTGACCAGCGGCGCCCGACCCCGGCGCCTCGGCAACGCCCACCCGAACATCGTGCCCTACCAGACCTTCCAGACGGCGGACGGCTGGCTCGTCCTCGCCGTCGGCAACGACGCCCAGTTCGCTCGGTTCTGCGCCGAGGCGGGACGGGACGAGCTCCCCCGGGACGCGCGTTTCGAGCGCAACGCGGGCCGGGTCACCCATCGGGAAGAGCTCCTCGGGATCCTGATTCCGCTGATGAAGACCCGGACCACCGAGGCCTGGGTCGCCGGGCTCGAAGCGGTCGGGGTGCCCTGCGGCCCCGTGAACCAGGTGCCGGAGGTCTTCGACGATCCCCAGGCGATCCATCGGGGGATGCGCATCACGATGGAACATCCCCAGGCCAAGGACGGCACCGTCGACCTGCTGGGCAATCCCCTGGAGCTCTCGGAGACGCCGGTGCGCTACCGTCGTCCACCCCCCACCCTGGGTCAGCACACGGACGAGGTGCTCGCCGAGGTGCTCGGCCTCTCTCCGGAAGAACTGAAATCGTTGCATGACCGCGATGTCGTCTGATCTTCCCGTCCCTCGGGCCGCGGACGTGGTCGCCCGTCGGCTGTGGGAGGCCGGCTGCCGCCGCGCCTTCGGTATCCCCGGGGGTGAGGTCCTCACCCTGGTCGATGCCCTCGAGGCTGCGGGCATCCGCTTCCTGCTGACCAAGCACGAAAACGCAGCCGGCTTTTTCGGCGAAGGGGGTCATCACCGGGACGGCGCCCCTGCGGTCCTGGTGGCGACCATCGGGCCCGGCGTCGCCAACGCCGTCAACGTCGTCGCCAACGCCTGGCAGGACCAGGTGCCGATGCTCTTCCTGACCGGCTGCGTCGACTCAGCGACGGCCGCCACCTACACGCACCAGGTCTTCGACCATCAGGCGCTCCTCCGCCCGGTGACCAAGGCGTCCCTGCGCCTCGAGGCGGGGGCCGCGGAGCCCATCGTCGACCGGGCGGTGGCGACCGCCTTGGACGGCCGCCCGGGGCCGGTCCATCTCGACATCCCCCTGGGCGTCGCCCAAACCCCAGAGCCTCCCGCCGCCGGCGGCCCCTACCGTCGACCGCGGCCGGCGCCGGCGGCGCCCGCGGCATCCCCGGACCTCGACGCCGCGCGTCGACTGCTCCAGGCGGCGGAACGGCCCCTCGTCCTGGCCGGCGTCGACGTGCTCCACCACCGGGCGGACCAGGCCCTCCGCCGCCTCGCCGAGACCCTCGGCGCGCCCGTGGTCACGACCTACAAGGCGAAGGGGGTGCTCCCCGAGGACCACGCCCTCTCCCTCGGCGCCGCCGGCCTCTCTCCCAAGGCGGACGAGCTTCTGCTCCCCTTGTTCCGGAAGGCAGATGCCATCGTCGCGGCGGGCTACGACCCGATCGAGATGCGGATCGGCTGGCGGTATCCCTGGGCGCCGGGCGCCCCCGTCGTCGAGCTCGCCGCCTTGGCACCGACGCATCAGATGCATGCGGCTCGCCACCTCTTCGTCGGCGACGTCGGCGCCGCCCTCGCCGCCCTGACCCCGGCGGATGGGGACGTCCCGGCGACGTCCGCCCATTGGCTCGAAGGGGCCGTCGCCGACGTCCGCCGGGCCCTCGACGCCGCCTTCGCGCCGGAGCCCGTCTGGGGGCCGGGGGTCGTCTTCGACGCCTGCCGGGAGGTGCTGCCCCGGGAGACGGTGGCCACCGCGGATAGCGGCGCCCATCGCATTCTGTTGAGCCAGGTTTGGCGCTGCCCGGAGCCGCGCACCCTCCTTCAGAGCACCGCCCTCTGCACCATGGGCTGCGCCGTGCCCCTGGCCGCCGGCGCCCGGCTCGCCGACCCGAGCAGACCCGCCGTCGCCTTCGTCGGCGACGCCGGTCTCGAGATGGTCCTCGGGGAGCTCGCCACGATCCGAGACCTAGGCCTTCCGATCATCGTGGTGGTCCTGGCGGATGGCTCCCTCGCCCTCATCGAAAAGAAGCAGCGGGCCCAGGGTCTTCGGAACGCGGGGGTCGACTTCCCGGGCACCGACTTCGCCGCGGTCGCCGAGGCCCTCGGGGGCGTCGGCGTGCGGGTGCGGGACCGAACCACCCTCGTCCGGGAACTCGAAGCGGCCCTGGCGCGGACGGATCGATTCACCCTGCTGAGCTGCGAGATCTCCCGCCGGACCTACGACGATCGGTTCTGAGAGGGTGTCTGTATATTAAGCTGCTTCAGAAAAAGAAGCCGCGTCCAGCCGAGACAGCAACGGTCGCGCTTGCGCCAGCCAGAGC
>DAPKRP010000484.1:0-2258 GCA_031800515.1 Polyangiaceae bacterium LLY-WYZ-14_1
GCACGCGATACCGACCGACCCGCCGCATCCCTCGGAGCGCCGCCCCGTCCCCGTCGTCCGTCACTCGCCGAAGCCCGCGCAGCTCGGGATGCGAAAGAGGTTGCCGCAGAGCGCCGGCGGCCCCGGAGGGCATGCCTGGCAGGTGGTCTGGTCGACCAGGATGGGGGTCTCCGAGCGGGACAGCGTCACCACGTCGGAGATGGAACAGACCCGCAGGTCGGCCTCGGGGACCTGGGCCAGTTCGCAGGCGGACGGCGCCTGGCAGACCTCCCCGGGGCCGACTCGGGAGCCCTGGCCGTGTCCCACCCGGGCGCCGACGAAGCGCACGCAGTAGGGCTGGTCCGGGTCGAGGTCGGGGAGGCGGATGCCGGTCAAGGCATCCCGGACGCCGTCCGGGTCGAATCGGGGCCCGGCGCATCGGCAGGCCCGGGCGACCAAGGGGCACTCCACCTCTCCCGTGTAGCAGGGCTCGCAGGTGGTCCGCAGGGACGGGGCGACCTGGCCATCGAAGGCCAGGATGTCGACGAAGAACAGATCGACGCCATCCGGGTCGCCGTCGAGGTCGGGGTCGAAGCAGCGCTGCTCCGCCCGGTCTCCAAAGGGTGGAGCGATGAGGAGGGGGGTCTCGAAGACCTCCTCCGGGCGGCAGCCCGCCCGAGCCCGGCCAGCGCCAGCACCAGCGCCAGCGCCAGGGGCGCCGGCGGGAGGGTCGTCGGGGAAAGGCGGTCAGGGAAGCACGACATCGAAGCGTTCTCGTTCCGGTCGCGTCACGAAGAAGACGGTCAGGCCGACCGCCACCGCTGCGCCGACGACGGATCCCCAGAACCAGGGCTCGGCGACGAGGGGCCGCGGGGTCACGACGCCCCGCCACTCGGAGACCGCCGCGCGAACCGCGACCGGCGCCGAGGCGTCGCTGGTCCGGGCGACCACCCGGCCGAGACCCCGGTCGTAGATGGCGGCGAAGACCCGGCCGTCCTCTCGCCAAACGAAGACCGCCACCCGGGCCCCGAAGGCCTCGCTCGCCGCCTGCGCCAGGGCGGGCCCGTCGAGGCGCGCGCCATCGGCGACCCGGTCGTCGAGCTGGTCCCGCACCAGGGCGGCGGGAGCCGGGTCGAGGGCCAGGACCAGCGCGACGGGGGCGCCGTCGCCCCCACCCGGGGGAGGCGGCGGCACGTCGAGGGAGCTCCGGCGCGGGACCCGACCGAGCCGTTCCAGGCGCAGCCGATGCGGGCCGACCAGGAGGTCCCGACGGCAAGGGGTCTCGCAGCCTGCCGGGCGACCATCGACGATCACCCGGGCGCGATCCGGGTCGCTGTCGATGGCGACGGGACGGCGCGCCCGGGCCATCCCGGCGGCGGTGACCTCCTCCGCCAGGGCCTGGAGCTCCGGGGCGACCCGGGCAAGGGGGGCTGGATCGAGCTCGGCGGTCACCAGGAAGCGGAGCCGGTCCCGGGCGCTGGCCTCGTCCCCGGCGCCGAGGGCGCAGCCCGCCCCGAAGACGGCGAGGGCGGCCGCGGCCTCCCGCTCGCCCAGGTCGAGCGCCCGTTCGACCTGGGCGTCGGGACGTCCCAGGGTGGCCAGGCAGCCGAGGAAGTCCGCCTCGAAGTAGCGGCGCCGGACCTCCGCCGCCCGGGCCGAGATCGCCCGGCGCCGGGCCGCGGCGGCTTCCCGCGGGGTTCCTGGGCGTCCCTCGAGCCCGAGCCGTTCGCCTCGGAATCGGGCGCCACCGACCTCCCGGGCCGCGGCGAGGGCGACGGCGAGGAGGCCCGGGTCCCGGGCGGCGACGACGCCGATGGGCACCGTCGCTTCGCCGTCCCCGGTCTCCCCTTCGGATCCGGATTCCGCGTCCTCCCCGGGGGCGGCTCCCCCGTCCGCCCCCGCGACGGACCGGCTCTGAGCGGAGGCCCGGGGGAGCCAGGCCCCCCCAGGGGCGACCGCCGGGCCGATCGGGACGCCCGAGGCGACGGCGGCGGCGAGGGCGGCGACGACGGCGACGGGCCTCGGGGGGACGGGCGCGCTCACGTGTACTTCTTCAAGAGCCGCTTGAAATACATGCGGTCGAGCCCGGAGGCGGCGGCCGCCCGGGAGAAGTTCCCGCCGTGGCGCTCGAGCTGGCCGGTCAGATAGGCCTTCTCGAAACCCGCCAGCACCTCCGCCTTCTGATCGACGAAGGGACGGTCGAGGTCCACCGGCGGCCCGGAGGCGCCGGCCGCGGCCGCGCTTCCGGAGCCGACCGGGTTCGGCACCCCGGCCTGCGC
>DAPKRP010000485.1:0-4556 GCA_031800515.1 Polyangiaceae bacterium LLY-WYZ-14_1
GCCGCCTCACCGCGGCGGAGTACCGGTCGACGGTCGCGGCGATCTTCCCCGGGGTCTCCCTCCCGGAGGTCGAGCTGCTGGAGAACGCCCTCGAGGGGGTCTTCGAGAACGACGTCCGGGGCCAGGCCACCTCGGACCTCCTGGTCGAGCAATACCAGGACGCGGCGGCCGCCATCGCCGCCGCGGTCTCCGGCGAGGACGACTGGCGCCCCTGCGACGGTACCGGCGACGCCTGCCTCCGCCGGACCGCCGAAACGCTGGGAGCCCGGGCCTACCGCCGACCCCTCACCCCCGAGGAGGCGGCGACCTTCGGCGACTTCGTCGTCACCCAGGCCGCCGCCCGGGGTCCCCGGGAGGCCCTCGGCATGCTGGCCGAGGCGGTGCTCCAGACCCCGGGCTTCCTCTACAAGCCGGAGGTCGGGGATCCGGATGTCGAGGCGCCGGAAGGGCTGGTCGCCCTCTCCGGCCACGAGCTGGCCAACCGCCTCGCCTATCTCCTGACCGGCGGACCGCCGGACGGCGCTCTCCTCGACGCCGCCGCCTCCGGGGCCCTGGCCACCGCCGCCGGCCTGGAAGGAGAGGCCCGCCGACTCCTCGCCACCCCGGAGGCCCGGGAGATGGTCGCCCGCTTCCATCGGGAATGGCTCCAGCTTCGGCGGATCCGGGAGGTGGAGCTCGACGGGGGCCTCTTCCCGAGCTGGACCGGGCGGGTCCGGCAGGACCTCGAGGCGGGGACGGAACGCTTCCTCGACCACGCCTTCTGGGAGGTGGGGACCCTCGAATCCCTCTACCTGGGCCGGGAGGCCTGGGTCACCGACCGGACCGCCGAGATCTACGGCGTGCCGGCGCCGGGCACGGACGACCTCACCCGGGTGACCCTGCCCGAGGACCGGCGGGCGGGGGTGCTCACCCAGCCCGGGCTCCTCGCCTCGACGAGCCACGGCCTCGCCCATTCGCCGATCCTCCGGGGGGTGTTGATCCTCGATGCGGTGCTCTGCTCCCCGTCGCCACCGCCGCCGCCGGACGTCCTCGAGTCCTTCGACGAGGACGCCGCCGCCGCCGAGGCCACCACCACGCGGGAAAAGCTCGAGCTCACCCACGGCACCCGGGAGTGCGCCGTCTGCCACGAGGCGATCGACGGGATGGGCTTCTCCTTCGAGAACTTCGACGCCGTCGGCCGCTTCGTCACCGAGGAGCGGGGCCATCCGGTCGATCCGACGGGGCTCTTCCGGGGTGAGCCCGTCGACGGCGCCGTCGACCTCGCCGAGCGACTCGCCGGCGATGAGGACGTCGCCGCCTGCATGGCCACCCAGTGGTACCGCTTCGCCCTCGGGCGAAAGGAGCGCCACGGCGACCGCTGCCAGATCCAGGCCCTCGCCGACGAGCTCGAAGCCACCGGTGGCGACCTCCAGGAGTTGGTGGTGGCCCTGGTCGGCAGCACCGCCTTCCGTTTCCGGCCGGTCGGCGATTGAGGCCCCGCGCCCACACGACGACCCGAGCCACGCCACCCGAAACCGAGCCACGCGACGACGACCTCCGGCCACAGGCCCACACGACCACGAGCTGACGACGATGCCGAAGTCTCCCCTCGACCATCCCTTGACCCGCCGCCGCTTCCTCCAGCGGGTCGGCCTTGGGGCCGCCGCCCTCGGGCTGCCCGTCTTCGACCCCCTCCGTCCCCGGGGCGCCCGGGCGGACGGGCAGCCGCCGCTCCGCATCGTGTTCTTCTACGACACCAACGGCCTCCTGAACGGCCACTGGGAGCCCTCCGGGGTCGGAAGCGCTCCCCCGACGGAGACCGCCTGGGAGCTCGGCCCGCTGCACCGTCCCCTGGCTCCCTGGAAGGACCGGATCATCGCCTTCCGGGGGCTCGACATGGTCACGGACAAGCGGGACCCCCAGAGCGGGGCGAACGCCCACATCTCCGGGAAGACCCACGCCCTCACCGCGGCCTTCCGCCGGGATAGCCGCACCTCGAGCGGCGAGTCGATCAACCACTTCATCGCCCGGGAGCTCAACAGCCCGATGCCGGTCACCCGGCTGCCGAGCCTGGAGGTCGCCGTGCGTCAGTGGGGCGACGCGAACGACGCCGGCACCTACGGCCCCGGGGGGGACCCCATCCCCTTCCTCGTCAAACCCCCGGAGGTCTACGACCGGGCCTTCCCGCCGGAGCTCCGGGAGACCGACGACGGTCAGGCCGCGGCCCGGCGGAGCGCCATCTTCGACCTGATCCGCAGCGAGGGGGACCGGCTGGCGGCCAGTCTGCCCGGGGCTGCCCGGGAAAAGGTCGAGCAGCACCTCGACACCCGGGCCGACCTCGAGCGGCGCCTCGGCCTAGGGGCCGGGGGCGCCGCCGCGATCCCGGGGCCCGAGGTGCTGGGTCCCTGGGACGACGTCGACTGGTCCTACCAACCGGGTCGGGAGATGCAGGGGCAGGTCTGGGACACGATGGCGGACCTAAATACGGAGATGGTCGCCGCCGCCCTCCACGCCGACGTCACCCGGGTGGCGACGATCCACGTCAGCCACGCCGCGGACGACCTCTGGGGCTATCGCAAGGGCGACTACGGGTCGGACAACTGGCACGATTTCGTCCACAAGGTGAGCGGCGACCGTCCCGAGGTCACCGCCGGGACCGCCGTCGAGATGCTCAAAGGGTTGCACCTGCGGACGATGGAGAAGCTGGCGGGGTTCCTCGACCGTCTCGCCGCCCGGACCGAGCCCGACGGCTCGTCCCTCCTCGACCACACCCTGGTGGTCTTCTGCAGCGCGCTCGCCAACGGCAGCCATGATCTGTCCCGGCTGCCCTGGCTCACCATCGGCGATGCCCACGGCTATTTCCGGACCGGACGGCTGCTCACCTTCGAACGGCGTAACACCCGCACCGGAGAGGTCGTTCCGATGGACGATTGGAGTCGCTGGCAGCAGGAGGGCCGGCCCCACAACGATCTCTTCGCCTCCCTGGCGAACGCGATGGGGATCGAGGTGGAGCGCTTCGGCGAGGCGAGCGTGGCCACCGGTCCGATCGCCGAGATGCGCTGAACCGTCCCCGGGTGACCGCCGGGGTGCTGCTTCCCTGGCCCACGGAGTGGTCGTCCTCTTCGCCGCTCTCGTGGTCGGTTGTGGCGGTGCCGGTGCGTCGGGGGGAGCCAACGGACCGGACTTCTGCAGACCTCACTCCGACGAGGCCATCGTTCGTTGGCAGGCCCGGGCCGGGGCCTCCTCCGCCCCCCGGGAGGCGACGAGGGCGTCGGAGGAGGGCGACGGGGACCGGTTCGCCACCCGCCGCATCCCCGGGCGGTCCGGCGTGGTGCGGGACCCCCGCGGTGGCGAGCGGGTGGACGCGGACTTCGACGACGCCGACCTGGTCAACGCCCTGCGGTTTCTGGCGGAGCGAGCCGGCGTCTCCCTCGTGGTCGACGAGGGGGTGACCGGCCGCGTCGACCTCTCCCTCCGGGAGGTCGACCCGCTGGAGATGATCTTCGTCCTCGCCCGGGTACACGGCGCCCGAGCCACCCGGCCGGCTCCCGGCCTCGTCGTGGTTCGGGCCGCCCACTGACAGGGCCGGATCGTTGCCTCGATCGCCGACTTGTTCGCCGGCGCGTGGGGTAGGATGCGGCCCCGAGGACGTAGGACGCCGAGGGGCCCGCGCGGGAGACCGAGACGGGCGGGCCCCGGTCCCAGAAGGACCAGTGCCGGAAGGACCAGTCGCGTGGAGGACCAGACGATGGGGTGGACCGAACAGACGCAGGAACGCCATGGGGTCGGCGACGCGACGACGACGGGCCGGTGCGGGTCGGCCTCCCGCCGAGCGGTTCGCCGTCCCGGCGGCCTGGCCCCGCTGGGGCGTCGTCGTCGTCGTCGTCGTCTCCCGTCGGGGGCGGCGGCTGCCGCGGCGACCGCGGTCGTTCTCTCGACGCTCGCGGGCTGCGGTGGCGGGGCGGAGCCCTCCGAGCGGGACCGGATGCCGATGACCGGCGATGGCGGGGTGGGCGAGCTGCCCGCGACGGTCGTCCTGACCCTCGAGCTCGCCGGCGACGGGGACGGGTCGGTCGAGAGCGCCCCGGGGTCGGAGACGACGTTCCCGGGCTGCAGCCGGGACGCGTCTCCCTGCGAGATCCAGCTCCAGGAAGGGGATCGGGTGACCCTGGTCTCCGAGGCCCTCGGCGCCTCCCGTTTCGGCGGCTGGTCCGGCGACGCCATCGACTGCCCCGGCGCCGACCCGTGTGAGCTCGCCGTCGTCGCCGACACCACGGTGATCGCCACCTTCCTCCTGGACGAGTTCGCGCTGCGGGTCACCCGGGAAGGGGAGGGGCAGGGCACCGTCACCTCGGAGCCGGCGGGGATCGACTGCGGCGACCGCTGCGTCGGCAGCTACCGGTCCGGGACCGAGGTGGTCTTGACCGCCACCCCGGACGACGCGTCCGACTTCGTCGGCTTCGAAGGCGCCTGCGCCGGGACGGACCCCACCTGCACGGTCACCCCCGTCGACGAGGACCTCGAGGTCACGGCGACCTTCGCCCTCAAGACCTACCCGGTTCGGATCGAACGGGTGG
>DAPKRP010000486.1:0-5914 GCA_031800515.1 Polyangiaceae bacterium LLY-WYZ-14_1
CTGCACCGTCGTCACCCCAGCAGAGAAGCCGCCCATCGGAGGCGACGGCGCAGGTGTGATTCGGGCCGAGGGCGACGGTCGCGCCGGGGAGGTTGATGCCAGCGGCGCCCCCACCATCGGGAAGGCCCGTATCCCGCCCCGCATCGGGGGGAGGAAACCGGTCCTGGAAGCGGAGCACCTGCTGGTCCTGGGCGCAGCCGACGGCGGCGACGGCGCCGGCGGCGAGGAGGGCCAGGGACAGGGCGCCCGGGCGGGGCCGGAGCGACGCCCCCGGGCGCCCCGCCGGATGCAACGGCTGGTCGGAGGTGTCGAAGGACGGCATCAGCTACCTGGGTCTCCGAAGGGGTAGGACGCCGCCGGACGCCGGCGGCCCGCGCCGGGCCCCGCCTCCCTGATGGGTGGCAGCGTAGCACCAGCAGGCCCGACGGGTTGTTCCGGGCTTGGCACACCGCCGTCGCTCGCCGCCGGAGCAACGGGGGTAGGTCGGAGGCTGGAGGTCAGACGATGGCGGAACTCGTGAAGAAGGGCAGCGAAGGGGAAGAGGTCCGGGCACTCCAGGACCAGCTCGTGAAGCTCGGCTACGGGATCGAGGTGGACGGCAAGTTCGGCCCGGTCACCGAGTGGGCCGTGCGGAACCTGCAGGCGATGTTCGGCTACGACGTCGACGGCATCGTCGGGCCAGGTACGCGCAAGCTCATCGATGCCCAGCTGAGCTACGGATGGAACGCGACCGGGGAAGGCGCCCAGGCCGCCGCCCTGAAGGCGCAGGGGCTCAAGGCCTGAGAGGGTCGCTCGAAATAACGCTCCGGTCGCCGCGAAGCCGGTTGATCAGCCGGGGCGCTTCGGGCCGACGAGTGTGCGGAGGGTGGCGCAGGCCACCACTTCCCCGGTCGTGTCTTCGAGGCGAACCGCCACCTCGATCTCTCGCTTGTCCGAGCTGGTCACCGGCGGCGGCTCGCTGACGCCGGTGATCGTCCCCCGCGCCTTCTTCAGGTACTCGATGGACATGCCAGCGACGATGAAGCGGGCGTCTTCCGGCAGCGAATAGGCCACCGCCACGTTGCCGGTGAGCTCCGCCAGGTTGGCGAGAGCCACCGCGTGGACGCACCGGAGGTGGTTTCGCACCCGAGGTCGATCCCGCATCGTCACCCGGGCGTAGCCGTCGCGAAGCTCTTCGACGCGGGCACCGATGGTGCCCGTGTACGGGGCGGCGCGGCCCACCAGCGCGCTCATCAGGCCCCGGCCCCCAGGCAGGTCCCGAAGCCGATCCCAGGCGGTCCGGATCACGTTGCCCCGGGCTTCCATGTCCGGGAGAGAGAGGGCGTTGGCGAGGGAGGAGGCGAGGGTCATGGCGTGTTCCTAGGTCTGCCGGACCCGGGGCGAGACGGCAAGGCGGGCGGGACGGGCCGACCCCCTGGGCCCCCGCCGGTCGGCCTCACGAACGGGCGACGCCCGGCCCCGTGCTGGAGGGACCGGGCGTCGCCACGGTTCGGTGGGCCCGGCGCTCGTGGCTCCGGACCCGTCGGTCATGGTCGATCAGAGGTCGAGGGGCAGGAGCACCGTGTCGACGACGTGGACGACGCCGTTCAGCGCGCGAAGGTCGACCAGCCCGTCGACCAGGCCGATGGTCTGGCCGGCCTGGTCGGTGAGGGTGATGGTGCCGTCGCCGGCGACGTTGACGACGGGCTCTTGGCCCGGCTCCGCCAGGGTGTCCAGGGCGGGCGCCGTGGACAGGTCGTCCGAGGTGAGCGCCTGCCCCTGGACGACGTGGTAGAGCAGTGCCGCCCGGAGCGTATCCACGTCCGCTTCGTTCGCCGGCCCGCCGGGCCCCGTGGCTTCGCTGAAGGCCATGTCGGTGGGAGCGAAGACCGTCAGCGTCTCGGTCGGGTTGTCCAGGACGCCCGCGATCACCGGATCGCCTTCTCCCGCGGCGCCGTCGACCTGCCCGACGGTGGTGAGCAGGCTGTCGAGGCCGGCGATGCCCGCCAGGGTGGCGATGGTCGGGACCGTGAGGATGCGGTCGATGACGTGGATCACGCCGTTGGCGGCCTGGATGTCCGTCCGGGTGATGCTGGCGCCCGGAGCCGTTTCCGTGACGCTGCCGCCGTTGACGTTTCCGTTGGCGATGTCGAGGAGCAGGGTGACCTGGTTCAGAGCGTCCGCCCGAGCGGGGAGGGGATCCGTGGTGCTGAAGACGGGGTCTTCGCCAGCGATCACGTGGTAGAGCAGGATGCCGGTGAGGACGTCCGCGGGGACCTCGACCCCATCGAAGGCATCGTTGTTCGGGACGAAGGCGGTGTAGCTGGCCTCCGGGTCCGCCAGGGCCACCTCGATCGGGGTCGGGGTGTCGCCGGGGATCGGGTCGGCGGCCTCGACGGCGCCGACGAAGCCGGTGAGCCCTTCCAGGATGCCGACACGGAAGACGTTCGGGGGAACGATCACCTGGTCGACCTTGTGGATGACGGCGTCGTCGTCCCCGGGAACGGCGACATCCGGCGTGGTCACCTCGGAGGTGAGCTCCGTGTTGTCCGCGGGGTCGAGCCCGAAGTAGCGGATCGCCACCCCGTCCGAGAGGTCGAAGTAGAGGTTCACGCCGGCGCCCTCCGGCGCGTCCGGCTCGGTGCTGCCGAGAAGGGAGGGCACCTGCCCGGGGAAGCCCGGATCGGTGATCGCCGCCGCGTCGAGGGAGTCCGCGACGATGTGGTACGCGATGACCCCGAAGAGCTGGGTCAGCTCTTCGTCCGTGGCGGTCTCCAGGTCGGTGATGCCGAGGGCGGTGGCGGCGGCGTCGAAGCCCGTGTTGGTGGGGGCGAAGACGGTCGGGCCTTCGCCGGCTTCGAGGAGAGCCAGGATGCCCGCCGGGAGGATCTCCCGAGACACCAGCTCATCCAGAGCGGCGGCGAGGCTGGTCAGGTCGTCGTCCGCCGCGATCGCCTGAAGGAGCGGGGAGTCGTCGTCGTCATCATCGTCATCGTCGCCGACCATCATGTCGTCGTCGTCGTCGCCGACCATCATGTCGTCGTCGTCGTCGTCGCCGGCCATCATGCCGTCGCCGTCGTCGCCGCAGGCGATGGCGCCGACCGCCAACAGGCCAGCGGCAAGCCAGGGGAGCAAGCGCAGTTCAAGCAGAGTCTTCATCAGTTACCTCCCAAGTTGGGGACAGGTCTCCGCCCGAGGATCGGCCGGAGCCCGCCGCCGCGCCCATCCTGGGGTCAGGTTTGGAATGAGGCAAACGTAAGAAGCGCGCGTCACGTCAATGAACCACAGGTGACGTCGAGGATACATCCGACGACCCGCGTCTACCTCCACCCACCCTAGAACGCAGGATCTGCAGCGGTTTCCTCTCATCATGGGAAACATCGCGAGCGGGCGATGGGATGGACAGGAACGATCCGGAAGGGGACGAACGCGCGACGGCCCCACGGCGATCCCGAGGGAACGCGGTGGGGCCGTCGTCTGAGGGGTCGACCGCCCGGGGCCCGGCTGCCGGAGGGCCGGCCGGCCTACAGGCGGTCGGTCAGGGCTTCAGTTGTCGTCTTCGCCGAACTCGCCCTGATTCAGGTTGCCGCCCGGGATCACGATGATGACCTGCCGGGTGTCGAGCACCGCGCTGCCTTCGCCGCGCACGTCGATGAACGCGACGAACACCTTGGCGGTGTCCGCCGGCTCGAAGGTGGTGTTCTGGAAGGTGATGTCGAAGAACACCCGCGTGCCCGGCAGAATGTCGAAGAAGGTGGAGCTGTCGATGAGGGCCACCGCGTCCTCCGCGGCGACATCCGGGGGCGGGGTCCAGCACAGCTCGTCGGGGAGCCCGCCGCCGCCGACGATGCGGTTGTAACGGCAGGCCGGGCTACGCTGCTTGATGAACTCCCGGGCGTCGACGAACTCCGGGTCCGAGGGATCGTCCCGAACGGTCGTGTCGACGTCGAAGGGCACGTTGGTGGTGACGCGCTCGATCGCCTCGGAGATGGTTTGGGCGAACTGGTCCGGCGTGGCGGCGTTCGGCAGGTCGTAGACCAGGGGCTCCCGGGCGAAATCGACCGAATCCGTCACTTCCGCCGTCTGGGTCAGGTAATAGCAGGGCCTTGCCCCGACGAAGGGGGGGCCGGGCTCCGGATTCTCCGGGCACTCGCCGTTGGTCGCGTTGACCCCGATGAACTTGCCGCCCACCCGGTTCATCTCGAACACCGCCTGGTTCCAGGTGGCCGGCTCCGGCGCGATGTCCCGGTAGCCCCCACAGGTCTCCTCCGGCGGGGACCGGTGGGAGCACTGGTCGGTGAAGAAGACCAGGACCTGGAGCGCCGCCTCCCGGAAGCAGGGAGCACCGAAGCCGCCTTCGAGACAGTCGTCGGCGTAGGCGGGCATCGTGTAGACATCGGACCCGTTGGTCCAGGTGCCGCCTTCCCCGGTGAACAGCTGGTAGATCGCTTCCGTGTGGGATTCGGGGCCGTCCGAGCCCCCGTGCAGCTCGATGTCCTGGAAGGCGTCGGAGACCACCGAGGCCTCTTCCGGCGGGCGCATGCCGATGGTCAGGATGAAGGGCTCGTCGTTCGAGAAGGTCGAGCCGTGTCCGGACATGGGGAAGTCGTCGAACTGCCCCCCGCCGAACCAGGCCTCCGGGATCTGCTGGTTGACCGTTTCGATGACCGCCCCGGTGGCCGCTTTGACGTTGGCGAGCGTGCCGCCCATCGAGCCGGTGGTGTCGGTCAGGAAGAAGACGTCCGCCTCTCGAACGTCGGTGCCGAATTCGAGCTCCCGGACGACCCGGTTGCCATTGAAGGGCAGGACGACGAAGAAGTCCGAGTCGGGAATGGTGCAGGTGGGATCGAGGGCGCAGCCGCAGCCGAGCGCGCCTTCCGCCCCGGGGCCCGCGGAACAGTTGATCCGCTCGTAGGCGGCTTCGACCAGGTCGGACAGCCCGTCTTCGTCCGTGTCCCAACCGCAGAGGTCGGTGGCCAGCGCCTCTTCTTCACCGTCCGTCAGACCGTCGTTGTCCGAGTCGGCGTCGACGAAGTCCGGGAAGGTGTCGCTTTCGAACTCCGGCGGAAGGCCGTCTTCTTCCGCGTTCCACTCGATGTCGAGCTCCCGGTCGCAGATCACCGGGTCGGTGCTGAGGTCGCTGTCCCCGGCCTCCCGGACGTCGGAGAGACCGTCACCGTCCGAGTCGAGGTCCCGGAAGTTCGGGATGTCGTCGTTGTCGATGTCCCGGGTGCCTTCGGTTTCGTCCAGGATGAAGTCGCCGTCCGAGTCCTGGTCCAGATAGTCCGGAACGCCGTCGAAGTCCGAGTCGATCGGCTCGCCCTCCGGGCCGAGCTCGACCCGGTTCAGGATGCCGTCGCCATCGATGTCGTTGTCGAGGAAGTCGGGAATGGTATCCCCGTCCGCGTCTTCGGCTCCGTCGACCTGGTCGATGTCCGGGATCCCGTCTCCGTTCCCGTCGGCGTCGAGGAAATCCGGGATGCCGTCGGCGTCGAGGTCGTTGGTGGGGGGGGTACCGCAGGCGTCGTCGCTGACCTCGTCGATGTCGAGGAGGGAGTCGCCGTCCGAGTCTTCGTCCAGGAAGTTCGGGATGCCGTCGCCGTCGACGTCGCCCCCGCCTTCGTCTTCGTTCCGAATGGTGTCCTGGTCGTCGTCGAACAGGCCCTGTTCCAGGGCGTTTTCGTCGTTGCAGAGGTTGTCCGGAAGGACCGTCGTGGGCCCCCCGTCGTCCCCGCAGCCCGCGCCTAGGGCGAGCAATCCGACCGCGGCGAAGAAACCGCCGGTCGCCAACCGAATTCGAAGCATGGGATGCACTCTCCTCGTCCTCTCGATGGACCGCTGAATCGAACCGGCGCCAGCACACCTCTGCCGCCGGAGATTCCACGACGTGGAACCGGGCTCTCCCAACCAACGGGCGCCCGACATGTCGGTGGCC
>DAPKRP010000487.1:0-2541 GCA_031800515.1 Polyangiaceae bacterium LLY-WYZ-14_1
GGCCCACGGACGACCTGCGCCGGATCCGGGAGCAGCTTCAGGTCACGCCGCCCCCCGCCCTGACCTCGGACGCTTGGCGACCGGTGGGGGAGGGCGGCGCCTTCTTCGAGACCCGGGAGACGGTGGTCGACGCTCGGGGCACCTCCGTGCGCTACCACGAGCTCGAGGCGGCGTTTCCCGCGCCGGTCTATCTCGAAGGCACCGTCCCCTACGCCCAGCCGGCGGAGGGCGGCGGCTTCGCCCGGGACGACGCCGGCCAGCCGGTGGTCCCCCCCGGCAGCTTCGAGAACCTCCGACTCGTCCTGACCCTCCCCGACGAGCCCCCGGCGGGCGGCGCGTCCTGCTACCCGGTCGTGGTCTATGCCCACGGCACCACCGGCAGCGCCGAGAGCTTCGTGCTCGGCACCGGCGCGCGGCTCGCAGCCCGGGGTCTCGCCGCCGTCGGCCTCGACCAACCGCTCCACGGACCCCGCTGGGAGGGGTCCGCGGACGAAGAGCAGCTCGCCCTGCTTTCCTTCAACTTCCTGAATCCCGCCTCCACACGCACCCTTCAGCGCCAGTCGGTGGTCGACACCTTCACCTTGGTGCGGCTCCTCGAGGCTGGGCTCGAGGTGCCCGGGAACCGCTCGCCGACGGGGGAGCCGGTCTGCCTCGACGGGGAACGCATCCTGTTTTTCGGCCACTCTCAGGGAGCGACCACCGGCGCGATGGCGGCCGCCTTCGAGGACCGCGTCGACGCCTGGGTGCTCTCCGGGGCGGGGGGCGGCTTCGGGATCTCTCTGACGGAGCGGAACGACCGCTTCGTCGACGCCCAAAGCCTGCTCCAGCTGGTGCTGGGCCCGGCTCCCGGCGAAGCCCTGGACGACCTCCATCCGGTCATCGGTCTGCTCCAGCACGCCCTCGAGGTGACCGACGCGCTGGTCTATGCCCCCGGGTGGTCCCGACGGCCGCCGGGGTCCCCGCCGGCCAGCGTCTTCGTCGGCGCCGGTGCCCAGGACCAGCAGGTCCCGGTGGCCATGGCGACCGCCCTGGCTCTGGCCGGGGGGCTCCCGGCGGTCCAACCTCTGCCCGCCGACGCCACCGCCTTCCGTCTGGCCGGCGGACTGACGGACCTGCCGGTGCAGGGGAACGCCGGGGACGGCGGACGGGCGACGGTCGGTTTCATCCGCTGGGATGACGCCGACGGCCCGGCGGACCACCGGGTGATGTTCGAACGGCCAGAGGCGATCGAGGCGACCCTGACCTTTCTCGAATCCGCCGCCCGGGGAACGCCGCCTCGGTTGGTTCGGCAACCGGAGAGCCCCGCCCGGTGAGACGCCGGGCACCGGTGGTATCAGACGAGGGATGGCTCCCCCCCTCCTCGACTTCGAGACCCACCCGGACCGCTACCGCCACTGGCGCCTCGAGGTCGGCGGCGACGGCCTGGCCCGGCTGACCCTGGCGGTCGCCGCGGACCAGGGTGTCCGCCCCGGCTACGAGCTCAAGCTGAACAGCTACGACCTCGGGGTCGACCGGGAGCTCGCCGACGCCGTCGATCGGCTGCGCTTCGAGCATCCGGAGGTGCGCGCCGTGGTGGTCGCCTCGGCCCTCGACCGGGTGTTCTCCGCCGGGGCGAACATCCCGATGCTCGCCGCCGCCGACCACGCCTTCAAGGTGAACTTCTGCAAGGTGACGAACGAAACCCGCCTGGCGATGGAGGACGCCTCCCGCCGGGGCGGTCCCCGCTTCGTCGCCGCCCTGAAGGGCACCTGCGCCGGGGGTGGCTACGAGCTCGCCCTCGCCTGCGACCGGATCGTGCTGGTCGACGACGGCAGCTCGGCGGTCAGCCTCCCGGAGGTGCCGATGCTGGCCGTGCTTCCGGGGACCGGCGGGCTCACCCGCCTCGTCGACAAGCGCCGGGTGCGCCGGGACCGGGCGGACGTCTTCTGCACGACCGCCGAAGGCATCCGGGGGCGGCGGGCCCTCGATTGGGGCCTCGTCGATGCCCTGGCCCCGCGAAGCCGCTTCGACGACGAGGTCGAGGCCGTCGCTCGGCGGCTGGCCGCCGAGAACCCGGGGGACCCGGGGCGCGGACCGGGGATCGTCCTGAACCGCCTCGACCCGACGATCGATCAGGAGGGGCGACGCCGGCGCTACCGCCACGTCGAGCTGGCCGTCGACGCCTCCCGCCGGGTCGCGGAGCTGACCGTCCGGGGGCCGACGGAGCCTCCCCCGGGGGACGTCGCCGGCCTGCAGGCGGCGGGGGCGGACCTGTGGTCCCTCCGGGCGTTCCGGGAGCTCGACGACGCCCTGCTCCACCTTCGCTTCGGACACCCGGAGGTCGGCGTGGTGCTGCTCCGGACCCGGGGCGCGCCGGAACGAGTGCTCGCCGCCGACGGTGTGCTCCGCTCCCATGGCAGCCACTGGCTCGCCGACGAGATCCTGGCCTTCCAGGCCCGGGTGCTTCGGCGCCTCGACCTGACCGCCCGGAGCTTCTTCGCCGTGGTCGACGGCGGGTCCTGTTTCGCCGGCTCCCTCTTCGAGCTCGCCCTCGCCGCGGAC
>DAPKRP010000488.1:0-1659 GCA_031800515.1 Polyangiaceae bacterium LLY-WYZ-14_1
GTGTAGGGAGGTGGAGACGCACGGCAATGGATGGCGATGGTGCCGGAAGACGACCACGAGGCCGCCCCGGGAGACGGCCCCTTGCGCATCGAGCTCGGTCCGGGGGAGGCGGGCTCCCGGGTGGATGCCTGGCTTCCCCGAGCGCTCCCCGGAGTCAGCCGCTCCCGCGCTCGCCATCTAGCGGAAGAAGGTCGCATTCGCCTCGCCGGGGGACGGGTGCTGCGCAAAGGGGATCGCCTGCCCGCCGGGGCCGTCGTCCTGGTGGACGAGTCGCCCGCGGCGCGGGAGGAGATCCGGGCGATTCCCGCGGACGATCCCCGGGTCGAGACGGTCTTCGACGAGGACGGCCTGGTGGTGCTGAGCAAGCCCCCGGGGATGCCCACCGTGCCGCTCCGGCCCGGGGAGGTCGGCACCGTCGCCAACGTCCTCGCCGCCCGACATCCGGAAGCCCTGGGCTTCGACCCGGTGGAAGGAGGGCTCCTCCAACGCCTCGATCGGGACACCAGCGGGCTCCTGGTCGCCGCCGTGGTCGAATCGGTCTACGAGCTGCTGCTCGCGGTGCGCCGGGGGGTCGGGTTCGAGAAGGGCTATCTCGCCCTGGTCGCCGGTAGTCCGGCCCCGGAGACGCTGCTCGACGGGGCGATCGCCCCCGTCCCCGGGGACGACCGGCGGGTCCGGGTGCTCCCGCCGGAGCAGGACCCGGAGGAGGTCGCCGGCGCCCTCGCCGCCGCCTCCTTCATCGAGGCCGTCGACCCCCTGCCGGACGACCTCGCTCTGGTGCTGGTGCGGGCGGTCACCGGCCGGCGTCACCAGATTCGAGCGCACCTGGCCGCGGCGGGGCACCCCCTGGTCGGGGACACCCTCTACGGTGGCCCGGAGCGATCGGGTCTGAACCGCCATTTCCTTCACGCCCACGAGCTGGCGCTCCCCCACCCGACGGAGGAATCGGTCATCCGGGTGCGGAGCCCGCTGCCGGAGGATCTACAGGCGGTGCTCACCCCCCTCTATCCGGAGTAGGCTCCAGGGATGGTTCCCGGCGAGCACCCACCGGAGGACGGTTCCCCCGGAGAAGACGGCGACCTCGACGCTGCCCGCGCCCGGATGATCGCGCATCATCTGGTCGCCCGGGGCATCGACGACACCCAGGTGTTGGCGGCGATGGCCGCGGTGCCCCGAGAGTGCTTCGTCCCCGCATCCCTTCGTCCCCGCGCCTACGAAGACTCGGCCCTGCCCATCGGGTCGGGGCAGACCATCTCCCAGCCCTACATGGTGGCCCGGAGCTGCGCCGCCCTGAACCTCTCCGGGGGGGAGCGGGTGCTCGAGATCGGCGGCGGCTCGGGCTACCAGGCGGCGGTCCTGGCGCGGCTCGCCGCCGAGGTGGTGACCGTGGAGATCGTCCCGGAGCTCGCCGATTCGGCGCGGCGGAATCTCGCCGCCGCCGGGGTCGACGACCGGGTCCGGGTCGTCGTCGGGGACGGCGTCGAGGTCGCCCGGCGGGAAGGTCCCTTCGACGCCATCGTGCTTGCGGCGGCCTCCCGGGAGCTTCCAGAAGGTCTCCTCCGGGCGGCCCGCCCCGGGGGGGTGGTGGTGGGACCCGTCGGGCCCCGGGAGCAGCAACGATTGCTCCGCTTCCACGTCGCCGAGGGCGGCGAGGTGGAC
>DAPKRP010000489.1:0-2172 GCA_031800515.1 Polyangiaceae bacterium LLY-WYZ-14_1
GGAGACCAGCCACGGTCCCCGGGACCGCAGGGCATCGACCACCGGGGGCTTCTTTTCCCGCACCACCCGGTCGCCGGCGTAGAGCCGGTCCTGGAGCGCTTCGGATGTCGGGAGGTGGCCCCCCGGCGGCAGGGAGAGCGCTTCCGGCCGGGGCGTCGCCCCGAGGGAGCGCTGTGCCTCCCGGGCTTCCTCCCGCCGATGCTGGGCCTCGAGCTCGTCGAGGTCCGGCGCCGGCAGGTGGGGCACCAGGAGCGGGTTCGGGGCGAAGGCGCGGGGCTGGTTCGACTGCACCGCCACCGGGATCGCCAGGTTCCGCGGCGCGTAGGCGCCGGCGGGGCGGAAGTTCCCCGCCTTCCCGACGCCCCCGAAGGGCAGCCGGGGGCTCGCCTGATTCGTGCTGCGATTCCAGTTCAGGATGCCCGTGGGCACCCGGCCGACGAAGTGCTCGAAGCGGTCCCGGCGGGCCGAGAACACGCTGTAGGCGAGCCCGCCGGGGGCATCCGTCAGGAGCGCCAACGCCTCGTCGTCGTCGTCGAAAACCTCGATGCCGACGTCCGGCCCGAAGAGCTCGACGTCCGTGTAGCCGGGGATGCGGTGGGTACCGGCGGGCAGCCGATGCACCGTCGGTGGGACGAAGCCGGGTCCCCGGTCCGAGGCCCAGCCCCGGGCCACCTCTTCGGCGCCTCCCTGGCGGGCCGCCTGGAGCGCCGCGAGCAGCTTCTCCCGCCCCGTCTCCGTGGCCAGGGGGCCGGCGAAGCTCTCCGGGTCCGTCGGATCCCCGAGGCGCAGGGAACGGACCAACCGGGCCACCGCCTCCGTCAGGGGCTCGACCAGGCGCCGGTGGACCAGCACCCGGTCCGTGCAGGTGCAGCGCTGCCCGGTGGTCAGGTAGCCGCCGACGACGATCTCGTGGGCCGCCTGCCGGAGGTCCGCATCCTCGGCGACGACGGAGACGTTCTTCCCGCCCATCTCGAGGGCGACCAGGACCTCCGGCCGGTCGAGGAGGGCTTCCAGGATCTTGCGCCCGGTGGGCCAGGAGCCGGTGAAGGCCAGCGCCCGAAGCTCCCGATGGGCGACCAGCGCCGCCCCCGCGGCCCCACGGCCATGGACGACGTTCAGCACCCCCGGGGGAAGGCCCGCGGCGGCCGCCGCTTCCGCATAACGATGGGCGGCGAGCGGCGCGACCTCGCTCGGCTTGAGCACCACCGTGTTGCCCAGGAGCAGGGCGGGCACGACGTGGGCATGGCAGAGGTGCAGGGGGAAGTTGAACGGCCCCACCACCCCGACGACGCCGTGGGGCTGGTGCACCAGGGCCTCGTTCGGATGGCCGGGTAGGGGCCCGTCCCGCAGGTCCCTCCGGACCCGTTCCTCGATGAGGTCGAAGCGGGAGAGCAGCGCGCCGGTCTCCGCCGCCGCCTCCCGAGCGACCTTGCCGACCTCCCGGCGGAGGGCCTCGGCGATCGATGCTCGCCGGTCGCCGAGGGCGGCCCGAAAGCGATGCAAGGCGGCGAGGCGCTCGTCCATGCCCAGGCGACGCCAGGCGGGCAGGGCCTCGGCGGCGGCGTCCATCGCCGTCCCGATCCGGGCGACGTCCGTTGGGGTCTCGTAGACCAGGGTGCCGTTCGCCGGGTCGATGGAACGGAGCGCCTGCCCGCCGCCGTCCCCGTCACCGGTGAAGCCGCCCCCGATGAAGTCGCCCCGCGCATCGCCCGAGCTCATGCCGTTGTCGTGCCACGGGGCTCCTCGGGGCGCACCGCCGACGGGGTCGAGGTCAGCCGCCGCCGCTCGACGGGGGCCGGTGCAGGGGTAGGTGGGCGTTCAGGCGGGTGGCGACCAAGAGCCGGACCTCGTTCGGGTCGAAGGGCTTCTCGAACCGCTCGTTGGCGACCCGGTCCAGAAACGCCCGGGCCCGGGGGGTGAAGGCGCCCCCGGTCATGAAGACGAAGCGGTCCCCGAGGCCGGCGTGCCGATCCGCCACCGCCTCGAAGACGTCCATCCCGGAGACCTCGGGCATCATCAGGTCGCAGAGGACGACGTCGAACCCCTGGTCCGCCTCCAGGATGGCGAGGGCGGTGGCCCCACCCTCCGCCACGACGACCTCGTGCCCGGCGAGCACCCGGCGCAGGCTGCGGGCGACCATCGCATCGTCGTCGATCACCAGGACCCGCCCTT
>DAPKRP010000490.1:0-3474 GCA_031800515.1 Polyangiaceae bacterium LLY-WYZ-14_1
CTGGGTGGCCTGGGCGGTGGGGGACACCCGCTACGGGGCGGTCCGCCTCACCGGCCGCTTCCACCCCACCCCGGGGGCCACCGAGGCGCTCCTGGTGGTCCACGGCCTGGGGGGCCACATCGACAGCCACTACATGGTGGCCGCCGCCCGGGCCGCCGCCCACGTGGGGATGGCGACCCTGGCCCTGAACCTCCGGGGGGCGCCCCGGGACGGCGAGGACTTCTACCACGCTGGGCTGACCGCCGACGTGGAGACGGCCCTCGCCTCGAAGGAGCTGGCGGGCTTCGAGCGGGTGCACCTCCTGGGCTACTCCCTCGGAGGCCACATCGTGCTCCGCTGGGCGGCCCGCCCGACGGACCCCCGGGTCGGTGCCGTCGCGGCGGTCTGCCCCCCCATCGACCTCGCCGCCGGGGCCGAGGCGATCGACGAGCCCGGGCGGGCCTTCTATCGCCGCTACGTCCTGCTGAACCTCCTCGAGATGTTCCAGGCCTTCGCCGCTCGCCGGCCCGGGGAGGCCAAGCTCCCGGTCGAGGAGGCCCGGCGGATCACCTCCCTGGTCGACTGGGACGACCGGGTGGTCGCCCCCCACCACGGCTTCGAGAGCGCCCGGCACTACTACCGGCAGGCGACGGTGGCACCGCTGCTCGACCGACTGGCGGTCCCCGCCCTGGTCGTTTCCTCGGAGGCGGACCCGATGGTCGCCCCCCGCACCACCCAGGAGCTCCTCGCCCGGGCCCCGGACGTCGACGATCGGTGGACCCCGCACGGAGGCCACGTCGGCTTCCCCCACCACCTCGACCTCGACGAGGACGGCCCCGCCGGCCTGGAGCACCAGATCGTCGCCTGGCTTCGGCGAACTAGAGCCGGGGGCTAGGACCCTTACCCGGAAGTTCGAACGGGTTTGCGTCGGTCCCGAACGCCGCTACTGGGGCCGCGCCGGGGTCTTCCGCCGGGATGCCTTCTTCCCGCGGGCCTTCCCGGCGGCCGCCTTCTTCTTCGTCGCCGCCGGGGGGCTCCGACGCTTCCGGCGGCCATCGGCGTAGCGCGCCCGAAGGGCGGCGTAGGCGGCCCGGAGCCCCATCGCCTCGCCGCCCTGGGGCCGACCAGGTCGATGCTCGAGGTTCCAGGCCATGACGTCGACGTGGGCCCAAGGGGTCTTCGAAGAGACGAACTCCTGAAGAAAGAGCGCCGCGGTGATCGCCCCGCCGAACCGCCCCGGGGAGACGTTCGAGAGGTCCGCCACCCGGCTGTCGAGGAGCCGCCGGTAGGGCCGGTGAAGGGGCATGCGCCAGAACGGGTCCTCCTGGGCCTCGCCTCCCTGAAGAAGCGCCGCGGCGAGCTCGTCGTCGCTGGCGAAGAGGGCGGGCAGCTCGGTGCCGAGGGCGATCCGCGCCGCGCCGGTCAGGGTGGCGAAGTCGAGGATCATGTCCGGGGACTCGGCGTCCGCCTCGGCGAGGGCGTCGCAGAGGATGAGTCGTCCCTCGGCGTCCGTGTTGCCGACCTCGATGGTGATCCCCTTGCGGGTCTGGAGGACGTCCAGAGGGTGGAAGGCGTTTCCGCTGACCGCGTTCTCCACGGCGGGGATGAGCACCCGAAGGCGAACCGGGAGCCCGGCGTCCATCACCGCATGGGCCAGCCCGAGGACGTGGGCCGCGCCTCCCATGTCCTTCTTCATCAGGAGCATCCCCCCGGCGGGCTTGAGGTCGAGGCCGCCGGAATCGAAGACCACGCCCTTGCCGACCAGGGTGACTCGAGGATGGTTCGCCTCCCCCCAGCGCAGGTCGATGAGGCATGGGGGATGGACGCTCGCCCGCCCGACGGCGTGAACCGCCGGGTAGTTGGCGGTGAGCAGCTTCTCGCCCCGGATCACGCTGACCTTCGCGCCGTGCTTCTTGCCGAGGTCCCGGGTGGCCTGGGCCAGGGCGTCCGGCGGGAGGTCCCCGGCGGGGATGTTGATGAGGTCCCGGCACAGGGCGGTGCCCTCCGCGAGATGGGTGATTTTTTTTTGGTCCGCCGCCTCCGGCCAGACCAGCACCGGCGCCGGGGCGCCGTTCTTCCCGGGACGGCGGCGCCGGCGATAGCGGTCGAAGTCGTAGCCCGCCAGCGCCCAGCCGAGGGCGGCGTCCCGGGCGTCTTCCGCTTCCGGGAGGGCATCGTCGGCGAACCGGTAGCGGCCCGACGGCAAGAGCCCCGGAAGGGGAGAGAAGCGGAACGGCCCGCGCCCCCCATCCGCCCCGGGCCGGGGGACCGCGAAGAGCACCCCCCCGACGCCGGCGGATCCATCCGCCCCGGGGATCAACAGGGCGGTGCCCGGGTCACCGCGGAAGCCGGCCGCCTCGACCCAGCGGCGCACCGCCTCCGGCTGGCCCTTCTTCCAGGCGTCGAGACGGCGGGCGTCGACGACGTCGATGGGCAGCGTGTCCTTCGTCGCGCGGGTCGCGAATCGGTCGAGCATGGCTGCGGAGGGTAGCAGGGCCCCGGCGTCGAGGGCTTCGTGGCGTCCGGTCCCCGGCGCGGGATAGTGGGGGATGGCCTCCTCGCCGGACCCCGCCGACCGCGCCCTCGACCAGCGTATTCCCGAGCCCGAGCTGATGGACGAGGCCACCCAGGCGGAGGCCTACGCCCGGGCGGACTTCACCGAGCCGAACAGCGCCTTCGTCGGGCACCTCGAGACCCTGTTCCCCACCCTGCCGCCGGCGGCCAACGTCCTCGACCTCGGCTGCGGCCCAGGGGACATCCCGATCCGCCTAGCCCGACGCCACGGCGGCTGGACCGTGCTGGCGGTGGACGGGGCGCCGGCGATGCTCGCCCTCGCGAACCGAGCGATCGCCGATGCCGGCCTCGCCGACCGGATCGAGACCCGCACCGTGCGCATCCCGGACCGGGACGCCCTCCCCCGGCAGGCCTTCGACATCGTCGTCAGCAACAGTTTGCTCCACCACCTGCCCGACCCGTCGGCGCTCTGGCGGACGATCCGCTGGTCTGGTCGCCAGGGGGCCGCGGTGATGATCATGGATCTGACCCGGCCGGCGACGGAGGCCCGGGCACGGTCCCTGGTCGATGCCTACGCCGCCGACGAGCCCGAGGTCCTACGGCGGGACTTCTTCCTGTCCCTGCGGGCCGCCTTCCGCCCCCGGGAGATCCGGGACCAGCTCGAGACCGCCGGCCTTCCCCATCTACTGGTGGACGAGGTCAGCGACCGCCACGTCCTCGTCCACGGGATCCTCTGAGATCGGTCAAAAGAACCGACCGAGCCGCGGAGCCGAGGCGGCGTCGGCTGCAAGGCGCGGCGACGAGGAATATCTGAAGGATATTTCGAGGAGCCGGAACGCCGCAGACGGCGTCGGATCGGCTTCGCGGCGCCAGGGACTGGCCCCGTCGCCGGGGGGCCTGCTATCCGGGGGCAATGCCGGGTTGGCCCGGGAGGACAGACGGTTCGCCGCCGAGGGCTCGCTGGGGTGGGGGAAACCCGGG
>DAPKRP010000491.1:0-3750 GCA_031800515.1 Polyangiaceae bacterium LLY-WYZ-14_1
CCTGGAAGGGGCGCTCCCCGACGAGGGCCTCGAAGGCGGTCACGGCGAGCTGGAACTGGTCCGTCGCCGGGGACGGGGTGCCCCGATCCACCTGCTCGGGGGCGAGGTAGGGGGGCGTTCCGTGGAGCCCCCAACCGGTGACGAAGCTCGCCGTCTCGCCGAAGCCGATGGTCGTCGCATCGGCGACCCGAATCCGGCGGGCGAGGCCGAAGTCGACCAACACCGCGCCGCCGTCCCCCTCCCGAACCAGAATGTTTCCCGGCTTGACGTCGAGGTGAAGCAACCGGTGCCGGTGGGCGAGGCGTAGGCCGTCCGCCACCTCTCGGACCGTCCGGAGGATCAGCCCACGGGGCGCGCCTTCCAGGCTCAGGAGCTCGAGGGTCTTGCCCTCGACCAGCTCCATGACCAGGAAGGGCCGCCCGTCCCGGCTTCGCCGGACGTCGTAGATCGGGATGATCGCAGGATGGCGCAGGGAGCCGGCGGCCCGCGCCTCCCGGGCGATGCGGAACCAGTCGTCTTCGCTGGCGACCACCGAGGCCCGCAGGAGCTTCACCGCGACGTGGCGGCCGAGCACCGGGTCCCAGGCGCGATAGACCTCGCCGTTCCCCCCGGCTCCGAGGCGTTCTCGTAATACGTACCGGTCGACCTCGTCGCGACTGGAAAGACCCATGCCCCACCAGGACGCGAGACGCGCCCCGACCCCCTTTCCCCAACGTCGAAGGCAGGATACGGCAGGGCGGCTTCCAGCGTCCATACCGACCCGGCCTCGAATCGGGTTTCTGGACGATCGGACCACGCCGGGTCGGGACCGTCGACGGGGGCCCCGGGCTCCCCGCCGTCTCTATGGGTCGGACTGGCGCCGGGGCTGGGGTCGGGCAGACTCCGCGCCGCGATGTACGTGGTCGTCATCGGCCTGGGCGAGGTGGGCCGTCACCTGGTCCAGGTCCTCGACAAGGAAGGGCACGACGTGGTCGCGGTCGACGCGGACTCCGGCGCCGTCGCTCAGACCGAGGAGCATCACGACGTGATGACCTTGGTGGGCTACGGCGCGAGCCACGACGTCCTCGCCAAGGCCGGGGTCGGCAAAGCCGACCTGGTCGTCGGTGTCACCGACCACGACGAGGTGAACCTGATCGCCGCCCTGGCCGCCAAGCAGCTCGGGGCCAAGCGCGTGGTCGCCCGGGCCCAGGGCAACGAATGGGCCCGGTGGACCGAGGGGGTGCGTTACGGGCTGCTGGGGGTCGACGTGGTGATCAACCCCCGGGTGCTCCTAGGCCAGGAGCTCGCCAAGGTCGCCCGCTCCCACGGGGCGACGGAGGTCATCGACCTCGCCCGGAGCCAGCTCGAGCTCGTGCAGGTCGAGCTCGACGGGGAATCCCGGCACACCGGAAAGCCCCTCGCCAAGATGGATCTCCCCCGGGGGACCCTGGTCGCCGCGGTGGTTCGGGAGGGCCGGCTTTTCGTCCCAGGCGGAGCCGACGTGCTGGTCGAGGGAGACCGGATCTATTTGATCGGGCGCCCCGGGGACATCCTCAAGGCCGAGGACATGTTCACCAAAAGCCGGGAGGCTCGGCGGGTGTGCATCGTCGGCGGCGGGGTGATCGGGGAGGCCCTCGCCCGAGGGCTCGTCGAGGACGACGCCGAGGTCATGGTCATCGAGCGGGACCGGGAGCGCGCCGAGGCCCTCGGGGCGAGCTTGGATCGGGTCACCGTGGTCCACGGAGACGGGACCGACCTGCGGCTTCTCAAGGAGATGGAGGTCGACACCTACGACCTCTTCGCCAGCGTCACGCCGGAGGACGGGACCAACCTCATGGCGGCGCTCCTCGCCCAGCAGGTGTCGGTTCCCCGGACCGCCGCCGTCGTCCACCAGGGGGATTCCGTGTCGATCTACAAGCAGCTCGGCATCGACATCGCCGTCTCCCCCCGCTCCGTCGCCTCGGACCACATCCTTCGCTACGCCCGAACGACCAGCCTCCAGAGCCTGACCGTGCTGGAAGGGGGCCAGGCCGAAGTGCTCGAGCTCTCCGCGGCCCGCACCTGCCGCGCCGCCGGGGTGCCCCTGCGCCACATGAACCTCCCCCACGGCAGCCTGATGGCGGCCATCGTCTCCGACGAGCAGGTGATCATCCCCCGGGGGGACGACGAGGTGAAGGGCGGGGACACGGTGATCCTCCTGACCACCAAAGACGCCCGGCCGACGATCGAGCACCTCTTCCAGCCGAGGGGGCGTTGAACCGAAAGCGTCGGGACTACCGCGGGGTCGTCCAGCCGGTCGCCGTCGTGGTCCTCGGGCTCGGCTTCGCGATCGGCATCTGCGCCGGCGCGGGGGCGATCCTCGACGCCTACGTACCCCGACGCGCCGGGGTGCCCGCCGGCGGGTCGACGGCGCTGCTGATCGCTGCGGCGGTCACCCTGGTCACCGGGGCGGGCCTCTTCGCCTACGGAAGGCGCCACGCCCAGGACGCGCCGAACCGCCGGGAGGCGACCCTGGCGGTGGTCCTGATCTGGGCCGCCGCGGCCTTCTTCGGGGGCATTCCCTTCGTCGCCGCCGGCGTGCTCTCCCCCGTGGACGCCTTCTTCGAGTCGATGAGCGGCCTCACCACCACCGGGGCGACGGTGGTCACGGACATCGAAGGCACCCTATCCCGACCGCTTCTGCTCTGGCGGTCGCTCCTCCAGTGGCTTGGGGGGATGGGGATCGTCGTGCTCTTCGTCGCGGTCTTCCCGACCGTCGGGGCCGGGGGGAAGCACATGTTCCGAGGCGAGGTACCGGGCACGACGGCGGAGGGGCTCCGCCCCCGGATCGCCGAGACCAGCTTCACCCTCTGGCGACTCTATGCCGCCCTGACCGCCGTCCTCGTCGCCGTCCTCGTCGCCCTCGGAATGAGCCCCTTCGAGGCCGTCTGCCACGCCTTCACCACGATGAGCACCGGGGGCTTCTCGACCCGAGACGCGTCCATCGCCGCCTTCCGGGACTCGCGTATCGAGCTCACCATCGCCGGCTTCATGTTGGTGGGCAGCATCAACTACGGGCTGTACTTCGGGGCGCTCCGGCAGCGGACGATCCGGGAGCTCAGCCGCAACCTCGAGCTGCGCACCTTCCTGGTCATCGTGCTGGTCGCGGCGAGCATCCTGACCCTGGTGGGGCTCGGGCGGCGGGACGGGAGCCTGTTCGAGGCCTTCCGCTATGGGGTGTTCACCACCGCGACCTTCGTCTCGTCCACGGGCTACGGCACCGAGGACTACATGGCCTACCCGCCGATCGGGCTGCTGGTCGTTTTGTTCCTGATGTTCGCGGGGGGATGCTCCGGGTCCACCGCGGGGGGGATCAAGATCGAGCGTTTCGTTGTCCTGGCCAAGCTGTCCATCGCCGAGGTCACCCGGAGCATCCGGCCGAACGTGATCCACACCATCCGAATCAACCACGCTGTGGTTAAGACGGACATCTTGAGCGCGGTCAGCGCCTTCGCGATCCTCTACGTCGTGTCCCTGCTGGTCGCGATGGCCCTGGTGATGGCCCTGGACGGTGCACCGGTCACCACGGCCTTCGGCGCCGTGCTGAGCTGCCTGTCCAACATGGGCCCGGCGCCCTTCCACGGAGGAGCAGACCACTTCGCGGGCTACTCCGTCGCCGCCAAGCTCGTCTTCACCCTGGCGATGCTCCTCGGCCGGCTCGAATTCTTCACCGTGCTGGCGCTGCTGGCCCCGAGCTTCTGGAAGCGGTGACCACCCTGGCATCCCCTCGGG
>DAPKRP010000492.1:0-8140 GCA_031800515.1 Polyangiaceae bacterium LLY-WYZ-14_1
GCGCCGGACCCGTCCGCCGGCCCGCCGGCCTCGACGTTCCGGGGCCTCGAGGGCCCGGCGTTGGTGCCGGAGCCGCCCGGGGTGGTGCCAGCGGACGCGACGCTCCGGGTCGACGAGGATGACCTGGGGCAGCGTGCCGCCGAGGAGGACCGAGCCCTCCGGATCGACCTTCATGCGCTCCGGGTCCGGACCCAGCGCCACCGGGCTCCGGGGAGCGTGGATCCCGAGCCAGGTGTCGAGGTGTCCATCCGGACGCAGGCGACCGACGTGCTCCGGATGATCGTCCCCGACGCGCATGCGGTGCCGGAACAGCAGGTGGACGTTCCCCGCCTGGTCGGCGGCGGCGGCCTCGACGCGTTCGATCTGCTCCCCGCCGTCGATCCGGATCCGCCGCTCCAGGCGACCATCCCGGGAGAACCCGAGGCAGAGCTCCCCGTCCCGGCCGACGAGGTAGACCCGGTCGTCCCAGCCGCAGAAGGCGATCACCCCGTCCGGGATCCGAAGGGGCTGATCGCCGAGCTCGTCGAGGCGGGGAGCGTCCGTCTGGGCCCGGGAGCGCATGACCTCTTCCTCCGCCGCCATCCCGCGCCAGAGGGGAACCCGCCGCCCGGTGGGCTCGAAGCGCGTGAGCTGGGTCGCACCGCCGAATCGGTCCGAGGCGAGCAGCACGGTGCCGTCCGGGGCGAAGGACAGGCCCAGGTGATCCCGGACGTCGATCAGGTCGTCCCGGTCGTCCCCGGGCGGGGTGACCTGGTCGAGGGCGCTACCGGTCGCCTGGTCGAGGTAGGCGATGGTGCCGGCCTCCCCATCGACCACGGCGAGGCGCCGGGCCGAGGGCAGGGCGTGGAGGGTCGTGCGGCGGGAGACGGGAACCTCCCGGACCCAGCGGAGCAGTCCCCGGCGGTCGAGCCCGCCCACCAGACCGACGGGCTGACGGCCCATCTGCGTTTCGGCGAGCCAGGCGAGGAAGATCGAGCCCCGGGGGCCCAGCGCGACGTCGGCGAGAGCGGCCGCCTCCCGGGGCACGACGCCGACGGCATCGCCGAGGTTGGCGAGGAGATACCAGCGATTCCAGCCGGGGGCGGTCGGCCGGGGGCCCGTCTCGTCGTCCCCGGGGACCAGCGCCTGGCCACACTTCATGCAGTTCCGCTGCAGGACGCCGGTCTGGGCGGAGCCCGGGACCGGCGCCGAGCAGCGCGGGCAGGCGGGCGGTAGGCGGACCCCCCGGGGCTCGTTGACCAGGAAGCCAGGCACCGGGTGGACGTCCTTGAACCAGGGCGGCACGACCCGACAGCGATTGGGCGTGCCGCAGGCCGGACAGAACAATCGGCCGTCGCCGTCTTCGCTGGTGACCGCCGCCTCCGCCAGGGCCTCCGGCGGCAGCAGCGTCCCGCAGCCACGGCAGGGCGGGCTCATCCGGCCGTAGAGCAGCCGCACCGGCGGCTCGCTCCGGAGCTGGGCGGCCCGCCCTTTGCCATCCGGAAATCCCAGGGCTTCGTGTACCGGGTCGGCGAGGACCCGGCGCCAGAAACCCTGGCCGACGTGGCAACGGGTGCCGCAGCGGCCACAGGAGACCACTTCGACCGGCCCGGGCAGGGGGACGCCGGCGCCGCAGCCGGGGCACTGGGCGGTGACCTCGACCATCACGCTCCGGAACGCCGAGCCGCCGGGCTGGGGAGGGGGATAGGCCGTGGCTTCGTCCGACATGGACCCGGCTGCTCGCTCGGTCGGGGCGGAGATCGATCGGGGACGGGCGGGAAGCGACAGCGACCCGCCGGTCGTTGCCCGCCCCCGATGTCGGACCGTGTACCCCGGCCAGGAGCCTGTCAACACGGCGATGGCCCGGCGTCACCGGGCCCCCCCGGCGGTGTGAGACGGCGAACGTTTTCGGGACCTTGGCCCGCCCCGGGGGACGGGTGTCCGGCCGGCCGGATCGACGCCGGGGTCAGAATCCGCGCCGCCGGCGTAACACAGCTGAGCACGCCGAGCGTTTCCGAGACGTTCCCGAGGGGGGGCTCGCGTTCATCCGTTCTTATGGTAGTTCTGCGACTCGAGCGTAGCGAGTAGCACCGATGGCACGACCGAACTCAGGCGAAGCGAGGACCCAGGAAGACCACGACGACGGACGGATCCGCCGGCCGGGCATGGCCGTCGACCTCTATCGCGTGTTTCTCCGGATGCGGCGTGGCTGGTGGATCCTGGCCGCTGCCTTCGTGATCAGCACCGCCCTCGGCGTGGTGACGAAGCGGGAGATCTTCCCCCCGTCCTACCTGGCGGTGACCTCGGTCAAGTACAGCCCCCGAGACAACCGGGGACAGCCCCTCGTCGAGCTCGCCGCCGCCGAGGCGTCCCTCGGGTCCGTCGACTTCCTGAAGGGCGTCCAGGAGAAGCTCGGCCGGGACGATCTCTACCCCGCCAAGCTCTCGGAGATGTTCGAGACCCAGAGCTTCCCCCTCACCAGCATGCTCGAGATCCGCGCGACGGAGCGAAGCGCCGCGGGGGCCGCCGCCCTCGCCAACGCGGTCGCCGAGACCCTGCTCGAGACCCGCCGGGACCGAAGCCAGAGCGACGCCCGGGGCCAGCTCGAAGACGTCGAAGCGCGCCTCGAGACGTCGGAGCGGGAGCTCGCCGAAGCCAGGGCGGCCTACGACGCCTTTCGGGAAGAGTATGGGATCAGCAACCTGACCAGCGAGCAGGAGGAAACCATCGCCGCCGTCGCGGAAGCCCGGGCCGAAGCGGATCGGGCGGCGGCCACGAAGCTGGCCGCCGAGCGGCGGGTAGCGGAGCTCGAAAGCCAGGTCGCCTCGGGAGGGGGAGGCGAGCGCGTGGACACCTCGTCGGCGGTCGGGGGCGTCGAGCTCCGCCGCGCCCGTCTCGAGCTCGCCCGCCTGCGCAGTCGGCTCACGGAAGAACACCCCCAGATCGTCGCCCTTCGGGAGCGCATCGAGAAGCTCGAATCCCAGGGGGCCGGGGGCGGCAGTGGGCTCCGGCAGGAGCTCGCCGCGGCCAAGGCGGACCTGGCCAAAGCGGAGCGCGCCCTCGCCCCCCTGGAAGAGGCCGCCCGCCTCGCCCAGGAGCGCGCCGCGTCGTTCTCCGAGGTCGAAGGGGAAGCGTCCGGGCTCCTCGCCAAGGTCAACCTCCTGGAGGGCAACATCGAGGAGTTCAATCGGGAGAAACAAACCCTCCAAACCCTCGCGCGCTCCGGGCAGACCGACTTCACCATCATCGCCCAGGCGGCCCCGCCGGACGCCCCGGAATCGAACAAGCTCGGGCTCCTGGTCCTCGGGGGATTCCCGCTCCTCGGCCTGCTCTTCGCCTTCGCCGGCCTCCTCGCCATCGAGCTGCGGGGCTTCAAGGTGCAGACCCCGTCGGAGGTCGCCTTCTGGGGCGATGGCCCGGTGATCGGGGCGACCTCCTGGCCGAGCAACGCCCAGGGCCTCGAGCAGCTGGTCGCCGACCTCGACGACAGGCTTCCCAACGCGACGGGCAAGATCCTCGTCGTGCCCTCCCGGAAGGAAGAGTCGGAGCTGGTGGAAGAGTTCGCCGGGATGCTCAACGAAGACTGGTACTCCCCGGGGCTCGTGGACCTCACCTCGTCGGCCCCGCCGGTGGATCTGGCGGCGGACGGGACTGGCGCCTTCCCCGCCCTGGCGGCGGGCTCCGGCGGGGGTGGGGGCGCGATCGTCCCCTTCTCGTCGGCGGCGCCATCGGCGTCCCCCTACCCCGGCAGCGCCGCCATCGTCGACACGACGGGCTCCTTCCAGACTCAGCAGCCCAGCGCCGGCACGACCGCCTGGACCGGGGCGCCGACGGGCCAGGCGCTGCGCCGGGCCGCGCGGCTCGCCGACCGGGTGCTGGTCCTGGTGACGGCGGGGCAGACGACGTTCTCCGAGGTCGCCGCGTCCCCGACTCGGCTCGGCCGGAAGGAGGGGGTCGGCTACCTGCTCGTCGACGTCGCGCCGGACTATCAGGGGCTCGCGGATCGGGTCGGGAAGATCGACGAGTTCTGGCAGGCGAGCCGCAGCTAAGAGGGTGTCGAAGAATCCCTCCGGGCAGTGACGGATGACGTCGCCGGACGCGAACGCGCTGGCCTACGCGGCCCTTCTGTTTTCCTTCATCCCGGTGCTTCTCGCCTACGGGCTGCTCCGACCCGCGGTCGCGACGGCGGCGGTGTTCATCGGGGCGCAGTTGCTCCTCCCGGAGCAGACCGCCTTCGTCATTCCCGCGACGCCGCTCCTCGACAAGCGAAGCCTGATCTCCCTGTTCGCGCTGGTCGCGGTGCTGCTGCTGCGCCCCCGGCTCCTGCTGCGGTCCGGTTTCTCTTGGCCCGAGGCCTTGCTCTGCCTCTACCTGCTGGGCCAGCTCGCCACCGGGTTCGCCAACCCGAAACCGGCGATGCAGGGCCCGGCGACGTTACCCGGCCACACACCGCCGACGGTGCTGAAGGAAACCCTGCAGCAGTTTCTCTGGTACGGCGTGCCCCTGCTGCTGGGGAGGGCCTGCTACCGATCCCGAAAGGCGGCGATCGATTACCTGAAGACGGTGACCGTCGCCGGGCTCTTTCATTCGGTGTTGTTCCTCTGGGAAGTCCGGATGAGCCCCCAGCTCCACAAGCAGCTCTACGGCTTCTACCAGCACGACTTCCTGCAGACGGTGCGGGGTGAGGGCTTCCGCCCCACCGTGTTCATGCCGAACGGGCTGGTGCTGGCGATCTTCAACATGACGGCGGCGCTCTGCGCGACATCCCTCGCCAAACAGGGGGTCAAGATCTTCCGGCGGAGCGCCTGGATCTTCGCGTTCTATCTGATGGGCTTGATCGCCGTCGGCCGCAGCTTCGGGGCCCAGCTGTTCACGCTGATCGGGGCGACCCTGATCGCCTTGGTCTCTCCCCGGCTTCAGGCCATCGCCGCCGTCGGCGTCGTCGTGGTGGTCTTCATCTATCCCCCGGTCCGCATCTTCGACCTGCTCGACACGGACGGGCTGGTCGAAAACATCGAGACCTACAGCGAAGAGCGGGCCCAGAGCCTGGCCTACCGATTCATGAACGAGGACATGCTGCTCGAGCGGGCCCTCGAACAACCCATGCTCGGCTGGGGGGGGTTCTGCCGCTGGTGCATCTTCGACCCCTACACGGGGGAACAGGTCAGCGTGTCCGACGGGGAGTGGATCATCCGCCTCGGCTCGAATGGCGCCGTCGGTCTATTGACCTATTTCGGGATGCTCACCGCGCCTTTGTTCCTGGTCTTTTACAGCCTCCGCCGGGTGACCGACCCCCTCGACCGGCGGCTTCTGGCATCGATGATCGTGATCCTGGCCCTGTCGACGGCGGACCTGATCCCGAACGCCCTGGCCAACACGAACCTGTTGTTTCTTCTGTCCGGGGCAACCTACTCCATCGCCGAGGTGCTGCCGGATCCGAAGAAGCAGGTGGAAGATCGGCCCATGGCCCACCTGGCGAGCATCATCGGGCGTATTCAGGCCGCCCGGGAGCGACGGCTCGCCGGCTAGCCGACGCCTCGACCCCGTGGGCCTGGGCGATCAGCTCAGCGAGGGAACGGGCGTTTTCTCGGGCGTCGTGGCGCTCGAGCACCGCCCGTCGTCCCGCAGCCCCGAGCTCCCGGAGCGCCTCGGGGGAGGCGTCCAGGGCCTCTGCCATCGCCCCCACCAGGGGCTCGACGGAGCCCGCCGGCACCAGCCACCCGCTCTCGCCAGGCCGCACCAGCTCCGGGATGCCGGCGACGTAGGTGGAGATCGCGGGTCGACCCAGGGCAAGGGCTTCCATCAGGACGACGGGAAGCCCCTCGGCGAAGCTCGGGAGCACCAGGGCCCGGGTGCGGGCGAGCTCCTGGCGAACCCGGGCGCCATCCGCCCAGCCGGTGATCTCGACGTGGTCGGCGATGCCCCGGCGACGGATCTCCTCCTCGAGGGCGCTTCGGCGCTCCCCGTCGCCGACCAGGACCAGAGAGAAGCCGCGACCGCTCTCGTGGAGCCGGGCGGTCGCCTCGATCAGCACCTCCGCCCCCTTTTGCTCGCTCAGCCTGCCGACGAAGACCAGGCGGCGTTCCTCGGGCGGAGCCGAAGGCTCCGCTTCCAGGTAGTCGGCGTCCAGGCCGCAGCGGACGACGTGGATCCGCGCCCAATGGTGCCGGGGGACCAGCCGGTAGAGCTGGCTCCGGCCGTAGTCGCTGATCGCCACGGTGAAGGCGGCGGCTTCGACCTTCCGGGCGAGGCCGATGACCGGCGCCCGATCGAACTCCTCCGGGCCGTGGACGGTCATGCTGAAGGGCGGCCCCCCGAGGCGCCGGCACAGGTAGGCGACGGTCGCCGAGTTGGTGCCGAAGTGGACGTGCACGTGATCCACTCCCTCCTCGGCGCACCATCGTCGGAGGATCGCCGCCTCTGCGAGGTAGGCGAGGTGCTGGGGCAGCCCCCGATCCCCTCGCCGGGTCAGCGCCAGGAGCGGTCCAGCGGCGCCGACGAGGCCGGGCCCGGCGGCGGCCAGGGCGGAGGCCAGGGCCGCGGGGGGCTCGTCGAGGAGCACCCGGGTGCGGGCGGCCTCGGCCACATCCTCGGGATCGACCAGGGACTCACCCACCCGGCGGATGCTGAAGCGGCTGAGCACGAGCCCCGCCGCTTCGAGCCCGGCCGCCTCTCGCCGCACTAAGGTGTGGCTGACCTTCGGGTACTGGTTGACCAAGAGCCCTACGCGCATGGCGGAATGGTACCGTGTTGGCGGACGAAGGCCCGTGTCTTCCGTGGGTCGTCTTCCATGGGTCGGGAGGCGGCACGGCCCGCACTGTCATCGCCCCCTGCGGACCCGCGGGCTAGGCGCGCTGGTGACGGCCCCGGATCTTGTCCAGCGCCTTCCGAAACTGCCCGTCGATGACGCCGGCGTAGCCGGCCGGGCGGGTCCGCTGGATCGCGTCCAGGATCCGGGCGTCGGTCCCAACGAGGATCCTCGGGCGGTCCTTCGCCACCCCGTCGCAGATGATCTGGGCAGCCTGGGCCGGGGTCGTCCGGGCGGCCCGGGCGAAGAAGCGCTTCGTCTCGTCCTTCGTGAAGCCGGCGCCCGTCCCGACGACCTCGCCCTTGTCGATGATGCTCGTGGAGACGCCCCCGGGGTGGACCGAGCTCACCTGCACCGCCGAGCCCCGGGCCAGGAGCTCGGCCCGAAGGCTCTCGGAAAAGCCCCGGATGGCGAACTTGGCGGTGCAATAGGCGGCCTGGAAGGGGAATCCGATTAACCCGAAGACGCTCGAGACGTTGACGATATGCCCCCGGTTCTTGCCGAGGAGATGGGGAAGGACGGCGTGGGTGCCTTCGACGACGCCCCAGAGGTGGACGTCGATCATCTTGCGGAAGGCCTCGAGGGGGACCTCATCGAAGCTCCCGGTCAGGGAGTGTCCGGCGTTGTTCATCAGGACGTCGATGCCGATCTCGTCCCCGGCGACGCCTTCGATCACTTCCCGGAGCCGGGGCACGTCGGTGACGTCGACGACCTCCGTCACCGCCTGGGCACCTCGGGAGGTGACCTCCGCCGCGGCGCCCTCGAGCCCGTCGGGCTCCCGGTCCGTGAGCACCACCCGCCGGGCCCCCCGGAGCGCTGCCTCGGCCGCGACCGCCCGACCGATTCCGCTGCCCGCGCCGGTGATGAGCCAGGCACTCCCTCGGATCTCCGTCATGGCGCGGGGGTACCACGAGAAGCCATCTCCGCGGACCCCTTCGGTCACTCCCCGAGGGCGCGCCGGAGGTCGCTCGCCGCCACCTGGATGCCGGTCGTCGCCCGAAGTCGCGCCAGGCGCGCCTCGGTTCGTTCGAGGTCGGCGGCGAGGAGCTCGGTGACGACCGCCTCGCCGGCGGCGAGCTGCGCCTGGCGGGCGGCGTAGGCCTCCCGGGCCGCGCGCTCCCGGGCGCGGGCGGCCTCGAGGGCACCTCGTGCGGCCCGCCAGTCCGCGAGGGCGTCCTCGACCTCGAGGCGCACGGCATCCTCGAGGGCCTCCCGGCGGGCGATCAGCGCCGCCTGAGTCGCCGATTCCCGATCCTCGCCGCTCGTGCCGGCGACGAGGTCGTTCGGCGACCAGCCCAGTCGGACGCCGACCTCCCAGCTGTCGTTCCATTCCTGGGTGGGCGGGATGACGTT
>DAPKRP010000493.1:0-12637 GCA_031800515.1 Polyangiaceae bacterium LLY-WYZ-14_1
CCATCGTCCGGGTGGGCGCCCTCGACGTGCCCATGCCCTATGCGAGCAACCTGGAGACCGAGGTGCTTCCCACCTTGGCCCGCATCGAAGCGGCGATCCGCGAGGTGACCTACCGCCGGTCAACGGCGGTAGGTCACCTCGCGGATCGCCGCTTCGATGCGGGCCAAGGTGGGAAGCACCTCGGTCTCCAGGTTGCTCGCATAGGGCATGGGCACGTCGAGGGCGCCCACCCGGACGATGGGGGCATCCAGCCAATCGAACGCCTCGCGTTGGACGAGATCGACGATCTCGGCCCCGGGCCCACCGTAGGGCCAGTGCTCGTGGACCACGACGCAGCGGTGCGTCTTCCGGACGCTCTCGACGATGAGCTCGACGTCCAGGGGCCGGAGGGTACGCGGGTCGACCACCTCGACGTCGATCGCCGGGTCGGCGGCGGCCAGCCGGTCCGCCACCTCGAGGGTCTCGTAGTAGGGGCGCCCGAAGGCGACCACGGTGCAATCCCCGCCGGGCCGGGCGAGGCGACCCTTCCCAAGGGGGATGAGCTCGTCCTGGTCCGGGTCCGGCACCTCCCCTTTGACCCCGTAGAGGGTCTCCCCCTCGAGAAAGATCACCGGATTCTCTTCCGTGCGGATCGAGGACTTCAGCAGGCCTTTCGCATCCCGGGGGGTCGCCGGCATCACGACCCGGAGCCCGGGCACGTTGGTGTAGAATGGGTCCACCGAGTGGCTGTGTTGCGAGCTCACCTGCCGGGCTGCCCCGTTGGGACCCCGAAAGACCACCGGTACGGGGATGGTTCCGCCGCTCATCTGGTAGATCTTCGCCGCGTTCTGAACGATCTGATCGAAGGCGACGAAGCTGAAGTTCCAGGTCATGAACTCGATCACGGGTCGCAGTCCCGTCATCGCCGCCCCCACCCCCAGGCCGGCGAAGCCGGCTTCGGCGATCGGGGTGTCCACGACCCGCTTGTCCCCGAACTCGTCGAGGAGCCCTTCCGACACCTTGTAGGCCCCCTGGTAGGCGCCCACCTCCTCGCCCATCAGGAAGACCCGGTCGTCCCGACGCATCTCTTCGCCCATCGCCTCGCGAAGGGCCTCCCGGTAGCGGATCGTGCGCATGGTTCAGCTCCGGGGGGGCGCGTAGACCGCGTCGAACATGACCGACTCCTGCGCCGGTGGGCTGTCTTCCGCGAATCGAAGCGCGGCGTCGATCTCGCCGTCCACCTCGGCCTCGAGGGCGCTCACGTCCGCTTCCTGGGCGCCGGCTTCGACGAGCTTCGCCCGGGCGATGGCCACGGGGTCGAGCTTCTTTCGTTCTTCGAGCTCCTCCCGGGTGCGGTACTTCCCCGGGTCGCTCATGGAGTGACCTCGGAAGCGGTAGGTCAGGATCTCGACCAGCGTCGGGCCTTCGCCGGCGCGGGCCCGGCCGACCGCCTCGCCCAGCCGATCCCGCACGTCGACGACGTCCGTGCCGTCGAAGCGCACTCCCCGGACGCCGTATCCCGCCCCCTTTTCCGTCAGATCCCGGATCGGGGAGACCCGTTCGAAGGCGGACCCCATGGCGTACTGATTGTTCTCGACGACGAACACCACCGGGAGCTGCCAGAGCCCCGCCAGGGTCAGTCCTTCGTGAAAGCCCCCGATGTGGGTCGCCCCTTCCCCGAGGAAGCACATCGTGACCCGGTCGTCCCCGAGGTACTTCGCTCGGAAGGCGGCGCCGGCGGCGACGGCGACGTGGCCACCGACCACGCCGTAACCCCCTAGGAAACCGCGCTCGACGTCGAAAAAGTGCATCGAGCCCCCCAGGCCCCGGGAGCAACCGGTGTCCTTGCCGAACAGCTCGGCCATCGCCGCGCCGGGCGGCATGCCTCGGGACAGGGCCGTTCCATGGTCCCGGTAGGTCTGAAACACGTAGTCGTCGGGCCGAAGCACCGCCGCCGAACCGGCGGCGATGGACTCCTGGCCGATGTACAGGTGAAGAAAGCCGCCGATCTTTCCCTGGGCATACGCCCTGGCCGCCTCTTCTTCGAAGCGGCGGATGAGGAACATCATCCGGTAGAGGGGCCGCAGCTCCGCTGCGCCAACCGTCGTCTTCTTTCGGGCCAAAGCTGCCTCCGCGGCGGAAGGTAGCAGGCCAGCCCGAACCGCAAGCACCCACCCGTCGTCGAGACCACGAACGGAGCCCGGCCCGCCGCGCTCGAAGCACGACGGGCCGGATTCACGTGCGAGGGGCTTCGGTCAGGGCCGCAGGAAGAACGCCGTGATACCGAACCGGTCCTGCAGGGACAGGAGGTAGTCCAGGTAGGACGTACGGCTCTGTTGCTCGAACCGAAGATCGCGCAGTTCCTCCTGAAGCTCGACGATGGCGACCGGGTCGCCCCCGGCGTCCTCCAGGTCCTGCAGCTCCTGCTGCTTGTCCCGGATCTCTTCCTGGAGGTCGTACAGGAAGACCAGCAGGTTGTAGCCGATCTGCTCGAAAGCGGCGGCCTCACGGCTCCGCTGCGCGTCCCGCACCTGCACCGCCACGTAGGACTGGTTGATGCTATCGGGGGTGTAGACGACGTAGTCCGGGCTCTCGCATTCGGTGACGTGCACCGGGTTGAGCGTCGTGTCGCCGTAGGCGCAGCCCGGCGAGCCATCCCGCTTCATCGAATCCGGTAGGGTGAACTGGTCGCCCGCACCGACCTTATTGACGAAGAGCTGCCGCTCGAAGCTCGGATCGAAGTCGTCCGGGAACTCGGCCAGGGCCACGGTGGTCGCCCAGTCCCTCAGGATCTCGTTGCTGGCCGCTTCCACAGCCGGCGCCGGATAGATCTCGTCCCGCTCCCGACCACAGGGAATCTGGACGAAGCCACGTGGGTCATCCTCCGCGGTGCAGAACCGACCGCCGAGGCCGATGTTGCCTCCCCGGTTGTAGCTGAGGCTGCTGACCACCGGATTTCCGTCTTCGTCGACCGTCAACCTCGGGGCGAACAGGGTTGGATCCTGCTGGATGATGCCACCAAAGAACTCCGTGACGTCGAAGCGGAAGAACTCGAAGAAGTTGAAGAACAACCGCTCATCGAGGGTGAAGTCGATGCCCCAGTCTCGGGTAGCCAGAGCGAAGATGGCGAAGAACTTGTCGAAGAACACGCCGGACCGCTCCACCCGGAAGAAGCCCTGATGCCCATCCTGGTAGGCCGTCCACATCGGGAAGCCTTGGCCCGGGCCCAGGGCGACCATGCCGTTCGAGCCGTCCGGATCCATCCGGTCGATGTCCCGGAAATCGGACGAGACCTGACGCCAGACGTTCTCTTCTTCGTCCAGCTGGTAGACCCCGGCATCCGGCAGGGTCGCGATCTCCATCATCCAGTTCATCGCCAGGACCGAGGCATCATACTGGTCCGTCAAACCAAGGGGACCGTCGTCCGAGCGGAAGCCCTGCTCGTAGATGAACCGATAGAGCCAGTGCTGATAGATCTTACCGGCGTCGAACATCATGCCCCGGGAAGTGCCCCCGAGCCGATTGGTACGACGGAAGCGCCGGTAATAGGCCATCGGATAGGTGTCGTACCAGTTGGTCCGCCAGTGATCGACGGCCTCCATGAACGACTCGCCGGCATCGCCGGTGCTGCACCAGGAGAGATCGTTGATCCGGCTGTCCTGGCAGTAGAGATAGTCGACGGGGAAGAACTCCGCCGTTCCGCCGGCGTCGATCTGGTACCGGACGATGTCCTGGTCGCTCGAAGAGCAGATACAGTTCCGCTCTCCGGCACCGCATGCTCGACCGACATCGGTATCGGTGAATGAGACACTTCGTTGAAAGTTCCGGGGATTGCTGATGCAGCGCTGGTGCCACGGCACGTCGGCCACCGCTTGGGACTCCTCTCCGAAGGGACACCCGACCTCCCGGGTCTCGTCTTCCCCGACGGCCTCCACGATGCAGCTCTCGCCGCCGCGGTAGTACGGGTAGAGGGTCCGGGGCGCGACATGAGAGTAGGCGATCCCGTCAAGAGAGTCGTCACGCGACTCTCGGAAGGGCAGACCTCGGTCACTGCACTGCTCGCACTCGTTGAAGGCCTCGGAGAGATTGAAGTGGTTCCACAGCGTCGCTGCCCGGTCGTAGCGTCCCAGACCGTTCTGCAGGTAGCTGAGGTCCCCCGGGTACTCCATGATCGACGAGACCATGTTGTTGCCCAGGCCAGCGGCGAAACGGTTCTGCCGCACCTGCTGCAGCGCTTCGAGATACGCGTCCGCCTCGTCTTCGTCGACAACCTGATTGCCGTTGCCGCCGCGGCTCGGCAGGTCGAAGTTCTCCTGCACCGGCAGCGCGAAAGGCGTGTCATCGGACACATCCTCTACGGTACCGTTGGTGACCACCTCGAAGTACGGGTCGGGGTACTGATCCCGGTCGAAGCTACCGGCGAAGTTGTGCATCAGACCGACGCCGTGGCCGACCTCATGCAGCATCACGCCGAAGAGGAAGGCCTGCTGGAGTCGGAGACTGGCTTCCGCGTCCGGCCGGTCGGCGAAGATGTCTGCCCAATACTGCCAGTACTGGGAGGTCAGGTTGACGTCGATCTCCGGGTCGTAGTTCATCGACGAGAGCCGGATCTGTTCCTGCCGCTCGTCGAGGAAACTGCCCACGAGCCCACCCCGGTAGGGAGAGATCTCCTCGAGAAGCTGATGGTCGTTCAGGAACGCCGTCTCGCTCGCCACCTGCTCCAGGCTGAGCTCCCGGTCTGGATCGGTCGTGTGCAGCAGGTACTCCTGACCCATCGATCGAAGGAGCCGGCGTTCGATGTCCGTGTCCTCCAGGCGCAGAAGCCGATCGCTCCGGAGGGCCGCTCGCCCTTCCGACCCGGTGAGCTGGTCGATCCGTGGGCCGAGATTCTCCATCTGCTCGAGGATCGCCTTGAACTTCGCGTCTTCCGGACGGCCTTGATCGCCCTGGGCGACGCCGCTGTCCCCCAGGAACCCGATCGCTTCGGGCCGTTCGATCCGGCCGAGGTTGGCGAAGTACTGGCGGATGTTCTCGCCTTCGACGTAGATGTCCGGGTCTTCGCCGCGCAGGAAGGGCAGGTACTCCAGGACGCGGGTGCCCACGCGCTCCAGGGAAAAGGCGGCCATGTTGACGTTCGACGAGACGAGCTCACCCGTCGTCGGATCCATCAGGGGAATGGCCACACCGCCGAAGCGCAGGAACGCCTGGTCGACGTAATTGAAGAACTGGTAGCGGATGTCGCCGAGCTCTTCGCAGGCCAGCTCCGGGTCCAAATCGCACGAGTTCGTCTTCAGGATGAAAGCGCACTCGTCGCCGACGAACTCGAACTGGTAGGCGTCGGGGACCGGGTAGTCGTCTAGGCTGGACGGTCGGGCCGGCTCTTCCCAGCCAGCGGTATTGACCACGTGGCAGTCGTAGGGGGCGACCACCCCGGCCGGCACCGCCGCCGGGTCTTCGAAGGGGTCGTAGCGATAGGCGCAGGTCCCGCCGACCTCTTCCGGTGAGCCGCAGAAGCAGTAGGTCGTCGGATTGTCCTCCTGGCAGGCGATCCGCACGTCATCCGCGGTTCCCTTGACCCCATCCGGGCCCGTCGCGTCCATGGCCGGACGGCCGAGCTGCGCGCGACGACCCTCCATGAACACCTCGTTCCAGGTGCCCATGGTCCGGAAGGCGGTCTTCACGAACTGGACGGGGAAGTGCTTGCTCAGGTGATAGGTCACCGTCCGCGCTTGCTGGCAGTCGGTGCACCCTTCCTCGAAATCGTTCCCGGAGGCATCGGTGTAAGGATTGGTGCACTTCTGGGCCGCCAGGTCGCACTGGGACTGAAAGCCGAGCCCCGGCGTGTCCTCCCAGCGGCCGTCACACTGCCAGTCCGCCTGGCAGTCCACGTCGGAAAGCTGGTTACGCCAGAGGTTGTGCCGCGGCCGGTAGAAGGCCAGGAAGTCGGTCTCGTTGTAGGCCTCGGTCAGGCCGCCTTCACAAATATTGGTGTCGAGGTTGCAGGCACCACCATTGGTGCAGTCGGCGTCGGCGATGCACCGCTGCGCCACGGTGGACTGGTCTTCCCCGCCCCGAACGAAGGTCCGCTGAAAGCTGCGGAAGGTGCCGAACTTGTCGAACTCGAGATGGGTCTGCGTCTCCGCCTGGAACTCGTGGTTCGGGGGAACCCGAAGGAACGCGTGGCGAACCGTGACCACCGCGGTCTGGCAGGGCAGCCCGAGGAACAGACACGAGGACCCCGGGGAGACCATCTCGTTGTTGACGATGCTGAAGTAGTGGACGGTGTTTTCCGTGTCCTCGTTGAGCTCCCACTCGTCCCGGAAGCGGTAATCCGTATCTTCGCCGATGGTGACGAACTGGGGCTGCCACTCTTCCGGGAGGTCATCGAACTCGGACCCCGGCTCGATGTCGAACGGCGCGGATTCCCGGCTCACCCGGCCGAAATAGTCGATCTCGTTGACGACGTCGTAGAAGGTGCTGAGGACGTTCTGGGACCAGTCGACCCGCAGAAAATCCCGTTCGTGCCAGCGCCGGTCCGAGGTGTTCTCGACCCGGACGTCCAGCGGCTCACCGGTGAACTGGTTGTACTGCTGGCGGATGTCGACGTGGTCCACCCGGAAGGCGGCCAGGGGCTGCCCCCGATAGTCCTCATCGTCCCCATCGTCGCTTCCGCCATCGACGAGCTCGTAGGCCCGGTAGGCGAACAGGAACTCTTCGTCGATGACCCACCGGATCCGCGGCATGGACGGGGTGAAGCCATCGCCGTTGGCCAAGCCCAGGTCGACGAAGGCCATGGCGCCTTCGAAGGAGCCCCCCGCCGTCGCGAAGGTCTCGTCCGAGTCGACGCCGACGATGGTCTGGCCGTACCACCATTCGCCTTCGAAGAGCTCCTTCGGGACGAGGTTGGTCTGGACCCGGTCGATCTGGTCGTCGTTGCAGCCGACGGCGGGGACGACCAGTAGCCCGATGGTCAAGAGGCTGGCTACGGAAACGCTGACGCGCCTGAGCAGATTCATGGCGTAGTCCTTGGTTCGGAGGTGCGAGTAGCTGAAATCCATGATGTTCCTGCCGACCATCAGAAGATCTGCTGGATGCCCCAGAGGCGCTGCCACTGGACCATGACGTTGACGAAGTTCTCGAGCTCGAAGGCGCGCCCTTCCAGCCGAGCGATCTCCGAGGAGACGTCCTCGCCCGGAACCGGAAGGGGGTAGTCCGCTTCCGCGAAGAAGGCCCGGTCTTCCGGGGTGAGTCGGCTGAGGTCCGGAATACCGTCGTCGAAGTCGCCGGCGTACTTCCGAAGCAACCGGAAGAGCCCGTCGGCCTGCCGGAGCTCCGTCACGATGTCGAAGCCGATGGAGGCCCCTTCCGCCCCGGAGCCGACCTCCGCCCGATAGGCGATGACCGACGCCAGGAAGCGCTCCGAGTCGAAGCGGACGAAATCTTCGCCTTCCACCTGATCCGCGGTCGGCTCGGGGCAGTCGGCGAAGCCTTCGACACAGACGAACACCTGGTTCTGGAAGGTCGTGTCGAAGAAGGTGGTGAACTGCGCCAGGCCGAAGATGTAGGCGTAGCTACGCAGGGTTCCGTTCCGGAATCCATCGACGATGGGCAGCTCGCCGAAGCGGGTCTGCTGCGGTGCCGGTCGGCAGCCTGCCGGATTGTTGGCCAAGCAGTCGCCTCGGTAAAAGTCGGGGTACAGAACCTGCGGGTCCTCGCAGTCCGCTCCAGCGCTTCCGGCGGCGCACTGGACTCGGGGGGCGAAGAGCCCTGGCTCATTCCGGATCATCCCGCCGATGATCTGCGTCATCTCCAGCGGGAAGATGTCGTACATGTTGAGCAGGAACGGGGTGTCCCGGGTATACCAGGGGGTCCATCCCCGGAAGGTGAGGAGCTGCATGGCAAACACCTTCTCGAGGAAGTTGCCCACCAGCTCCACACGCTGAAGGCCGGTCAGCCCCTCCTGATAGACCGATTCGAAGTAGCGGCCGCCGTCCTGAATGCGGACGTCGAAGGCATAATCGTCGACGCCCGTGCCCCCGAGCTCGGCAGTGTTCCAGAAGTAGGTGTCGACCTGGGGGACGTAGGAGTAGCTGCCCACCGCCGGGTTACCCAGGATGCGGGCGTAGAGATTCAGGATGTCGACGGTTGCAAAGAACTGGTCGTAGAAGCCGAAGGGCCCCGTGGAGTCCCGGAATTCCGGCTCTTCGGCATACCGGAACAGCATGTTCTGGAAGATGCCTTGGGTGATGAAGAAGCGTCGGCTGAAGAAGCGCGCCGCCAGGGATCCGGTCCGGTAGCCACGGCGGTACCGGCGGAAGGCCTCGAAGAGGTAGTTTCGCTGGTAGCGTTCTGCGATGTTCCGGACGATCTCCCGGTAGTTCTCGCCGTCGTCCCACCGGTTGCAGATCCCAAGGCTGCCGATGGCTCCGCCGGAGGCGCGGTTGTCGGTGCAGAACTGGTAGGTGACCGGGGCCCAGCGGGGGGTCGGGTCGCTGCCGACCAGCGCCTGGGCGTCCTGGTCGAAGTTGCTGCAGACGCCGACTCCGTCGATGGAACCGTTCGGGTGCGGCTCACAGGTCTGGGTCAGCCCCGCGTCGAGGTTCGTCTGGGTCAGCTCGGCGACCCGCGCGCCGTCGGCGGCGAAAGGACACGTGTTGTCCTGACCCACGGTGCATGGCTCGCCGCCCATGTAGTAGCGCGCCCACCGCCGTTCGGCGTTGAGGGGATTCTCGAGGGTATCGGCCCGACGGATGGGGTTGCCATCGGCGCCGAGGATCGGGTCGCCGTTCTGATCCACGACGTCGATGGGGACGCCGTTCGGGTTGTCGATGACCTCGACCAGCTCGCCGTAGCCGAAGAACAGCGCCGCGTTGTCGTACCGCCCGTGGGCAGGCGCGTCGCTGTACCACTCCGGCATGTACTCCATGATGGACGCGCTGTTCGTCTGGCTGATGCCCGCCAGACGCCGTCGCTGCCGCACCTCTTCGTACTGTTCTTCGAACCGAGTGGTCTCGTTGGTGGTGTCGAGGCGACCGTTCCGGTTGTCTCCGACCTCGACCTCGATCGCGTCGATGACCGCTGGATCCTGCGGGCTCGGAAGGGGGTAGGCGGCGTCGATCAGATAATAGTCATCGTGATAGTTCGCCGTGTCCGCCGAGCTCGCGAAGCTGTGGCGGAGCCCCATGCAGTGACCCATCTCGTGGAGCTGGGTCGAGAACACCAGATAACGGTTCAGCCCGAACTCGAGCCGGGTGCGGTCCCAGCCCAGCCGCGCGCGGTCGGTCGCGTACCGCGTCACCGAGTTATCCGTGTACTCGTTCGGCATCATCATGCTTCGAGATGCGACGAGGTCGTCCGTCTCTGAGTACTGGGTCAGCAGGTCGTTGACGTTCGTGCGGAAAGGAGACGCCCTGTTCAGCACCTCTTCCGTGATGAGGTCGTCGATCGCCACGTCGGACGGGATCTGCTCGAAGCCGGCGGCCGCCAGGAAGTCCGGGTTCGAGAGCATCCGGCGTTCGACGTCCGGCTGCTCCTGGGCCAGCGTGAACAAACGGTCCGTGTAGGTCCGGGCCGCGCCCTCGGGGCCTTCCAGGGCTTCCATCCGGGGAAGCGCCATCGACATGATGTTGTCGATGGAGCGGGTGATCTCCGGGTTCGCCACCGGCGATTCCAGAAGCTCGACGTGCCGCGCCGGAAGGGGCACCGCGGGGACGTCCGTGCGGTTCAGCCCTTCCATGTACTGGCGCACGTCCTCGCCGGCGATGAACGGATCCTCGAGGATGTTGCCGCGCTCGAGGTCGTAGGTCTGGAGGGCGAAGGTCCGGTAGCTGTCGAAGGCGGGTCCTCCGACGTTCGCGTCCCCGGTGATGATCTCGCCGGTGACGGGGTCGCCCCGAAGGGTCGCGATGCCGAGGAACCGGGTGCCCGGCTGGTCGACGTAGCTCACGAACTTGAACCGGGCGTCGCCTCGTTCCTGACAGCGGAGACTGGTCCCGGAGGCCTCCGCGTCGGCCAGGCTGGCACGATTGCAGGTGTTCTGCCGGAGGACGGTCACGCATTCCGAGCCGACCATCTCCGTGTCGAACCAGCCGTTGAAGTCCGAATCGGACAGGCGCGGGTCATCGAGGTCGGGCTCGGCACCGCCTTCCCCGAAGACCGGGCTTCCGTCCGTCATCCGCACATAGCAGTCGATGGGCTCGCCGCTAACGAGGGCGACCTCCGACGGTGGCGTGAACAGGTCGTAGCGGCCTTCGCAAGTCGGGTTGAGGATGTTCCCCCCCTCATCGAACTTGCAGAAGCAGTATTCGTCCGGGTTTTCCTGCTGACAGGCGACCGGCTCGTATTCCGGCAGAGAGCGTCCCTGGAGCGTCCGGACCGTCTCGGCGAGGATGCCGTTCCATTCGCCGACCACCTCGAAGAAGGGCTTGACGATGTGGGCGGGAGTCTCCGGCGTCATGTACCAGACGATGGGCCGGACCTCGCGCTCGTCGTAGGGAAGCGGGGCCCCGGATTCGTCCGTCCACTGCTTCCAGAGGTTGTAGCGGTTCGCGGAGTAGTTGAGGAAGTCCGTCAGGCCGAAGGCCGGGTCATCCGGACCCGTCGACCGGTCGAAGGTCGCCCGATTCAGCCGAAAATAGCCGTGGCGTTCGAAGCGGGTATCGACGTAGTTGACCGGCTCGTACTCCCGCTGGTCCGAGACCTTGAGGAAGCTGTTTCGGATGTAGACGGCGACACTCGAGCAGGCGGGGAAGCCCGGCAGGAAGGCGCTGCACAGGGGTACCGAGACGCCGAAGCCGAGGGTGAAGTTGCCCGGGGAGAGGATCTCCTGGGTGGTGAAGCTCATGTGGTAGAGCTCACCGAGCTCGTAGTCGTCAGCCAGATCCCGGTCTTCGTCGAGGCAGCGGTCGCTCGGATCGTCCGCCCCGTCGCAGGTCATGTAGTGGAACTGCGGCGACCAGGTCTCGGGGAAGACGCTGTTGTCCTGGATGACCAGGGGGGCGGGCTCCCGACTCCAGCGGCCGATGATCTCGAACAGGTCGAAGGTCTGGCCGTAGAAGCCCGGAAGCAGGTTCTCTTCCCAGCTGACCCGCATGTACTGGCGTTCGAACCAGAGCCGGTCGAAGTCGTTTTCGACGATGACGTTCTGCTCTTCGCCGGTCGCGGGGTTGTATTCCCGCCGGATGTCGAAGTGGCGCTCGATCGAGAAGGCGGCGACGGGGTGCCCGAGCACCTCGCCGGGCTGCTGGGGCTCGCCGTTGGCGCCTTCCACCAGTTCGTAGTCTCGGTAGGCGTAGAGGGTGTCCTCGTCGATGATCCAGCGGATCCGGGGGAGGCTGGTCAACCCGCTGACGAAGTCCACCGCGGCGTCGCCCGGGAAGGTCCCCATCGCGGACCCTTCGTAGTCCACGTCGATGACGGTTCGGGAGTAGTACCAGGAATCGGTGAACACCGACTTGTCGACGATGTTCGGACCGACCCGCTGGATCGGGGGCTGCTGGTCCGTGCAAGCGGACGCGACCAGCAGGGTCGCGACGAGTCCAAGCGCGAATCGAATACGCGTCATGCCAGGGGCCTCCAGGAGGAACACGGGTGCTGCTTCGCGGAAGCGAACGCCAACGTTTCGAAGAAAACCGCCCCGAACGGGGAAAAAATGCGACGAGAAGTCCATCAGAAAGGCTGTCCGGGGAGTGCGACGCGGCTTTCATCACCGCCCGCGAGGTCGTTGTAGAGCTGGTCCAGGGTGATCTGGGTGCTGAGGGTCAGGGTCGTACCCCGGTTGAAGATCGGGTTGCGGTCATCGAACCCGTCGATGTTGAAAAGGGTGCTGGTCCCGGCGCTGAGGCCGACGTTCAACCATTTGTTGAACTGGTAGGAGGCGCCGAGACTGAAGAACGTGCGATCCCGGTTCCTATCGTCGTTGCTGGCCGGGACGGCGAGGCCGTTGCAACCGCCTTCCGGGTTGCGGGTGTCGACGGTGTCGAAGTCATCCGCCGGAATACAGCCGCCGGCCAGAGGAATGCCCCAGCCCCGGGTCCAGGAAAAGCTGGTGTTCACGAAGAGCTTCCCGGTGGCGACCAGCACCCCGCTGATGCCGATCCCGAAGCTGTGGGCGGAGTTCGGAAGGGTGCCCTCCCGCCCGACGGTGTTGACCCCGGCGTTGACCGGGGGCTCGTCTTCGTCGAGGTCGAGGGAAGGCACGTTCTGGTCGAAATGGCGGTAGGTGTAGCCAGCGGAGCCGATCAAGATGAGCCCCTTCAGCACGTTCGGGACCGTGTATCGCGCCAGCCCGAAGCCCCCGCCGCCGATGATCATCGTCGCGTTCTGACTGGCGATGGACGTCGGGAGAATCACCCGCCCGCCGGCGGAGAAGGTCACCCCGCCCACGCTGGCCAGGTTGCCTTCGAGAATGTCGATGGAGGTATCGTTAAGCACGAATTCCCGGTTGCGCGCCCGGAAATCCGAGTCCGTCCATTCGATGCTCGCCGTCTGGTTCACCCGGAGGAACAGGGAGGGCCCCAGATACCAACGGGGCTGCAGGCTGAAACCCCAGGAATAGGTGGGGTTGAAGGTCTGGTTCAGTCCCGGGGCCAGCGTGCCGAGGTCGAGGTTGTTCGACCAGGTGAAGAAGGAGTTCCGCCAGCGGTGGGTGACGGGCTTC